>JAXDLD010000261.1:0-21653 GCA_034666805.1 Acidobacteriota bacterium | reverse complement strand
CGTACGCCTTCTGCGCCGCTTTGAGGTGCGAGCTGCCGGCGCCGTCCGCCGGCTTCAGGTGGAAAATCGGCTTCCTCGCTTCACGGGCCATCGAGAGGAGGCCACGGAAGTCCGGCAGAACCCCGAGGCAGCCCGGATCCTCTGCCGGCGGAGGATCTTTGTCGAGCTTCCCGAGGAGAACCTCGTGGTAGATCCGCCGGATCTCGGAGAGGGAGGCGGGCTCCCTCGACGGGAGGTCCAGCCGAATGCCCGCCTGCAAGACGACGTAGCCGGCCGGTTCCATCCCGGTGGACTGCTTGCGCCACCGCCGCAGCACGGCCCCGGTGTAGAGCAAGGTCTGAGAGGAAAAGGCGTCGGCGAGGACGGGCAGGACGAGGAAGTCCGCCGCTTGGAGCGCGTTGTAATTGACCGCTCCCAGGTTCGATGCCAGGTCCAGGAGAACGATATCGGCAGAGTAGGAATCGGCGGCCGACCGGAGAAGCCGCAGGAGAGCCGCCGAGGGTGCGTCAGCGTGATCCCAGGCCCGGCCGAACTCCTCCTCCCACAGCCAGAGGGAGGGATGGCCGGGGACCAGCCCCAGCCCTTCCCCGATCTCTTCGACGGAGAGCGATGGAATGTCGCCTGCCTCGCGCAGCCGCGCCAGCCCGTGGGAGACCGTCGTCGTCTTCTCCTCCCCCATCCACAGATCTACGATGCGTCCCTCTTCCAGGAAAGCCGTCGTCAAGCCGGCATCGGGATCGAGGTCGACGGCGAGGACGCGGATACCCATCTCGGCAAACATCCACGCGAGGTGGTGGGTCAAGAAGGTCTTTCCGCTCCCCCCTCGGGGATGGAAGAGGGTGAGGATCGGGATCGCCATCACCCACTCCCCTTGCGCAACGTCGCTCGAGCTCGCGATCCATACGACCCCTCTCTTCAGGGACCAGTCTAGCAGGCGGACTGGCCCCCCTCCCCCCCTTGCGCTATGCTCCCCTCCCCATGTCGGAGCCGCAAAGTATCCCCCCCTCGCCCCCGCCGTATCCTCCCGCCCCACCCGAGGAGGGCGCTTCGCCCCTGCGCCAGTTCCTCGGTCTCTTCGTCGTCCCTCTCCTGGTCGTCATCCTCTGCGTCGCCGTTTTCATCGGCTTCGGCTGGATCGCCCACGACCGGCTGACGACGGCCGACTGCCTGAACGACCTGCAGTCCGGTTGGAAGCCGCGGCGCACCCAGGCGGCCTACGAGCTGTCGAAGATCCTCACCAACGACCCGCACGCCCTCGACCAGGAGCCGGGGTCGCGCGAGCAGGTGCGCAGGATGTTCAAGGAGGCGAGCGAGCCCGAGGTCAAGCAGTATCTCGCCCTCGTCCTCGGCCGCACCAAGGACCCCCAGGCGGTGCCGCTCCTCTCCACCGCCCTGAAGGACCCGGAGGACAAGACCCGCATCTACGCCCTCTGGGCCCTGGGGTCGCTCGGCGACCGCACCGCCTTGGGCCCGCTCGCCGACGCCCTGGCCGATCCCGACCCCGGTATCCGCAAGACCGCCGCCTTCGCCCTGGGCGAGCTCGGCGATCCGGCCGCCGCGGCCAAGCTCCGGCCACGCCTGGAGGATGGTGTCGCCGACGTGCGCTGGAACGCCGCCCTCTCCTTGGCCCACCTCGGCGACCGGTCGGCCGTGCCGGTGCTCGAGACCATGGCCGACCGCAGGCTCCTCGCCCAGGTCCCCGATATCACCCGCGACCAGCAGGAAGAGGCCATGATGAGCGCGCTCGCCGCCCTGGGCGCGGTGGGCGGGCCGGAGCAGGTCCCCGCCCTCGACCGCATCGCGGCCGACGACCCCAGCCTCAAGGTCCGCCAGGCGGCGATCGAGGCCAAGAAGGCGATCGCGAAGCATGCCGCCGCCGGGGCGGGCAAGGCGGCATAGGGCAGGCTCGAGAGCCGCGCGATGGGTCCCAACGCCACTCTCCTGGACCTCCTCCTGGAGATCCAGGTCCTCGACCGCGTGCCGCGGAGCGGCTTCGTCCTCCGCGGGGTCAGCGACCCGGAGAGCGTCACCGAGCATAGCTGGCACGTCCTCTTCCTCGTCTGGTCGCTGGGCGCGCGCATCCCGGGGATCGATCTCGCGCGGGCGGTCGAGATCGCCCTCGTCCACGACCTCGCCGAGCTGCGGATCGGCGACCTCCCCCGTACCTCGGCCCACTACTTCCCCGGGGGAGCCAAGAAGGAGGCCGAGGCCGCGGCCATGGCGGACGTCCTCGCCCCCCTGCCGCTGCGAGCGCGGGAGCTCTACGCCGAGTACCAGGCGGCGGCCACCCCCGAGGCCCGGCTGGTCAAGGCCTGCGACAAGCTGCAGCTGATGCTCAAGGTGGCGGTCTACGAACGCTGGGGGCAGGGCGCCCTGGCCGAGTTCTGGGACAACCCCGACAATTTTCCCGATGTTGGGCCCGACAGCGGGTTCGCCCCGGTCGCCGAGATCTTCGCCGAGCTCCGGGCGCGGCGGGATCGGCAGCCGAAGACGGAGGGCTGAGCCATGTGGATCTCCGCCCTCTGGCGCTATCCGGTCAAGTCGATGGCGGGCGAACGGCTGGAGCGCGCCGAGCTGCTGCCGGACGGGATCGCCGGCGACCGCCAGGTCCAGGTCGTGGACGCGCGCGGCCGGGTCGTCACCGCCCGCACCCGGCCCGGCCTCCTGGGACATCGCGGCACCCTCGACGCTTCCGGCGAGCCGCTCGTGGACGGCCGGCCCTGGAGGTCGACCGAGGTGGCCCGGGACGTCGTTGCCGCGGCTGGCCCCGGCGCCCACCTCGCCGACGACGGTGCCCCCCGGCGCTTCGACGTCCTCCCCCTCCTCGTGGCGACCGACGGCGCGCTCGCGGCGTTCGGCCACGACCTCCGCCGCCTGCGCCCCAACCTGGTGATCGGCGGCGTCCCCGGCCTCGCCGAGCGCGACTGGGAGGGCCGCCGCCTGGAGATCGGCAGGGCGGGCGGCGCCGACGCCAGGGTGGTCATCGGCATCGAACGGCTGCGCCAGCGCTGCGTCATGACCACCTTCGACCCCGACACCCAGGAGCAGGACGTGGAGGTCTTCAACGGCATCCAGCGCGACTTCGGCGGGCTCCTCGCCCTGAACGCCTACGTCGTCCAGGGTGGGACCCTGGCGGTCGGCGACCCGGTCGAGCTCGCCGGGTAAGCGGGCCAGCGGGAGCTTCGGGATGGAAGTGCGGATCCTGGTCGTGGGAGACGACCCGCTCGCCCGGAGCGGCCTCGCCGCGCTCCTCGCGAGCGAGCCCGGGATCGTTGTCGTCGCCCAGTCCGCCGCCGGCGAGGACGCCATGGCCGCCCTCGCCCAGGACGACCCCGACGTGATCCTCTGGGACCTCGGCCCCCGTCCGGAGATCCCCCTCGATCCCCCGGGAACGCCGGGCGAAGATGGAGCGCCGCTCCTCGCCCTCATCCCCGACGATGGATTCGCCGCCGAGGCACTCGCGGGGGGCGCCCGCGGGGTTCTCTACCGCGATACCGATGCCGCCCGGCTCGCCGCCGGCCTGGTCGCCGTGGCGCGGGGCCTCATCGTCCTCGACGAGGCCCTCTCCCCCGTCCTCCTGCGGCCACACGATGCCGCCTCGCCTTCCGATCTCGACGGCCCCGTCGAGCCGCTCACCCCGCGCGAGGTGGAGGTCCTCCAACTGCTCTCCCAGGGGCTCTCGAACAAGCTCATCGGGGTTCGCCTGGGGATCAGCGAGCACACGGCGAAGTTCCACGTCAACGCCATCTCGGGCAAGCTCGGCGCCCAGGGCCGCACCGACGCCGTGGTCCGCGCGGCGCGGATGGGGTTGATCCTGCTCTAGCTCACCGACCTGCCCAATCGGGCAGGTCCCCTCCTGCCGGATCGGCGGATGTTCGGCCCGCCGCGGCCGGCTACCCTAAGGTTCATGAGCAACGCAAACGAAATCCAACAGTTCTCCGATGCCCTCGCCGCCGCGGTCGAGGGAGCCAGCGCCAGCGTCGTACGGATCGAGGGCCGCCACCGCGGTCCCTCTTCCAGTGGCATCGTCTGGTCGGCGGACGGCGCGATCGTCACCGCCGACCACAAGATCGAACGGGAGGAGGGGATCGAGGTCGGCCTCCCCGATGGCCGGAAGGTCCCGGCCCGCGTCGTGGGCCGCGACCCCGGTACCGACATCGCCGTCCTCCGGGCCGAGGCCGCGGATTTGAAGCCTGTCGGCTGGGCCGGGGCCGAGGGTCTCAAGGTCGGCCATCTCGTCCTCGCCCTGTCGCGTCCGGGCCAGACCGTGCGCGCCTCCCTGGGCGTGATCTCCGCCGTGGGTGACGAGTGGCAGACCCGCTCGGGCGGCAAGATCGACCGCTACCTCGTGACCGACGTCGCGCACCAGCGCGGCTTCACCGGCGGCCTCCTGATCGACGTCTCCGGCCGCGGGCTGGGCTTGAACGACGCCGGCCTCCAGCGCGGGCAGGGAATCGCCCTCCCCGCCGCGACTCTAGAGAGAGTGGTCGAATCGCTCCTCGCCCACGGCGGGGTGAGGCGCGGCTACTTAGGTGTCGGCGCTCATCCGGTGCGCCTGCCCGGTCCCATCGCCGAGCAGGCCGGCCACCCCGTGGGCCTGATCGTCATCGCCGTCCAGCCGGGCGGACCCGCCGAGCAGTCCGGTGTGCTCCTGGGCGACGTCCTCCTCTCGCTCGACGGTCACCAGCTGGGTGACATGGGGGAGCTCCAGGCCCTCCTCGGCGAGGAGCGGGCGGGCAAGGAGGCGGCGCTCCGGCTCCTGCGGGCCGGGGAGGTGCGGGAGATCCAGGTTACCCTGGGATCGAAGTAGGCGGCCAGTTGTAGGGGCACCTCCACCGTGAGTGCCCTGGGGGAGGGCGGCCACGGGGGGACGCCCTAACTTTTAAAACCAAGATCTCGTGACTTTGACGGAACCGCCCGCCCCCCGACCCCAACTGGCGGCGCCCACCGCTGTCGGCTATCCTTACCCTTCCGCATCCGGCGCGGGGCGCGGCGGACCCTTAGAGACAGCGTTCCCATGACACAGCCCTCCGGCAGCATCCCCGGGCAGCGCACGCCGGCAGCCTGGCTCGGCCGCTGGCTCGGCACCGCCCCGGCCGCGGACCATCGGCCGGCCGCCTTGCGCTACGGCTTCGCCGCCGTCATGGCCGCCCTGGCCGTCGCCGTCCGGCTGCCATTCCATGAGCTGCTGCAGAACGCCGTCCCCTTCCTCTTCTTCTTTCCCGCGATCATGGCGAGCGCCTGGTTCGGCGGCCTGGGGCCCGGGCTCCTCACCACCGCCATCTCCGCCGTCCTGGCCGATTTTCTCTACCTCAGGCCGGCCTACGCCTGGAGCTTCACCCTCCTGGACTTCATCCAGATCGCCCTCTTCCTGGCGGTGGGGTCGGTGATCAGCGGGCTCTCCGAGGCCCTGCACGCCGCCCGTCGGCGGGTGACGATCGACCTCTCGGACCGGGCGCACCTCCTCGCCCGGGCCGAAGAGGCGCGGTTCGAGGCCGAAGCCGCCAACCGGGCCAAGGACGAGTTCCTCGCCACCCTGTCGCACGAGCTGCGCACGCCGCTCAACGCCATCCTCGGCTGGGCGGAGATGCTCCTCCTCAAGAGCTCCGATCCGGCGCTCCTCGAACGCGGCTTGACGAGCATCTCGCGGAGCGCCCGGGCCCAGGCGCAGCTCATCGAGGACCTCCTGGACGTCTCGGGGATCATCTCGGGCAAGATGCGGCTCGACGCGCGCCCGATCGAGCTCGCACCGGTGGTCGAGGCGGCGCTCGAGTCGGTCCGCCCCGCCGCCCTCGCCAAGGAGATCCGCCTGCAGCGCGTCTTTGCTTCCACCGGGACGGTCCACGGCGACCCCGACCGCCTGCAGCAGGTGGTCTGGAACCTGCTCGCCAACGCGGTCAAGTTCACCCCCAAGGGCGGGAGGTCCAGGTCCGCGTGCGGCGGGTCGACGCGCACGCCGAAATCCTCGTCGCCGACAGCGGGGTGGGGATCGCCCCCGATCTCCTCCCCCACGTCTTCGAGCGCTTCCGCCAGGCCGACTCCTCGACCCGCCGGCAGTACGGTGGCCTCGGTCTCGGGCTCGCCATCGTCCGCCACCTGGTCGAGCTGCACGGCGGCACGGTCGAGGCGCGGAGCGCGGGCGAGGGCAAGGGGGCGGCCTTCACCGTCTCCCTCCCGCTAAACCCCCTTTCGGGTTCGTTGTAGGCTATGCGTCTCTTGTGGAGGAGAGATGCAACGAAGCTTCCGCCATATCGTCCGTCCCTTCGCCCTCGCGGCTGTCGCCGCACTCACCCTGATAACGGTCGTCCCTAGCACCGCCCGGGCCGCCAAGCACGCCGCGCCCCAGGCCGCGGACACCCGGATCGACCCCGACCTCCTGGCCGGCCTGAAGGCGCGCTCCATCGGTCCCGCCGCCATGAGTGGCCGGGTGACCGACATCCAGGGGGTGGAGTCGAACCCCGACGTCCTCTATGTCGGCGCCGCCGCGGGCGGGGTCTGGAAGTCGGTCAACGGCGGTCTCACCTGGAAGCCGATCTTCGACGACCAGCCGGTCGCCTCGATCGGCGCCATCGCCGTCAACCAGGCGAACCCCGACGTCGTCTGGGTGGGGACCGGCGAGGCCAACATGAGAAACAGCGTCTCGGTCGGCAACGGCGTCTACCGCTCGCTCGACGGCGGCCGGACCTGGAAGCACCTGGGGCTCGCCACAAGTGAGCACATCCGCCGCATCGTCCTCGACCCCCGGAACCCCGACGTCGCCTACGTCGCCGCCCTGGGCAAGCTCTGGGGGGAGGGCGGCGAGCGAGGCATCTACAAGACGGCCGACGGCGGCCGGACCTGGAAGCGGGTGCTCTCCGTCGACGACAGGACCGGCGGCGGCGATCTCGCCATCGACCCGGCCAATCCCAACAAGCTCTACGCCGCCCTCTGGCAGGTGCGGCGCTGGCCCTGGGCGCTCCAGTCCGGCGGCCCGGGCTCCGGCCTCTACGTCACCTACGACGGGGGCGAGAGCTGGAAGCGCTACAGCGAGGAGGACGGCCTCCCCAAGGGCGACCTCGGCCGCATCGGTCTCGCCGTCTCGCGCTCGAACCCGGAGGTCGTCTACGCCATCGTCGAGGCCGAGAAGAGCGCCGTCCTGCGCTCGGAGGACGGCGGCCGGAGCTGGAAGAAGGCGACCGAGGACACCGAGGTGACCGAGCGGCCGTTCTACTACGCCGAGATCCGGGTCGACCCCGCCTGGCCGAACCGGGTCTACGACCTGACCTCGCGCCTCCGGGTCTCCACCGACTCGGGCAAGACCTTCGACACCCTCGCCCGGCGCGACATCCACGGCGACTACCACGCCATGTGGATCGACCCCAGGAATCCGGACCACCTGATCGCCGGCAACGACGGCGGGGTGGGGATCAGCCACGACCGCGGCGAGACCTGGGACTTCGTGGCCGACTTACCCCTCGGTCAGTACTACCACGTGGCGGTCGACAACGACCTCCCCTACCACATCTACGGCGGCCTCCAGGATAACGGCTCCTGGCGCGGCCCGAACACCCTCTGGGAGCGCGGCGGCGTGCGCAACTCCGACTGGCAGACCGTGGCCGGCGGCGACGGCTTCGACACCCGCCCCGACCCGCGCGACTCCTCCCGGGGCTATGCCATGTCGCAGTCGGGCAACCTCGTGCGCTGGGATTTAAAAAGCGGCGAGCGCCGGGACATCCGCCCGCCCCAGGCGAAGGGCGGCCCGCCGCTCCGCTTCAACTGGAACGCGGGGCTCGCCCAGGACCCCTTCGAGCCGGGGACGATCTACTACGGCAGCCAGTTCCTCCACCGCTCGACGGACGGCGGCAACTCCTGGGAGACGATCAGCCCGGACCTCTCGACCAACAATCCGGACTGGCAGAAGCAGGACACGAGCGGCGGCCTGACGATCGACGTCTCGGGGGCCGAGAGCTTCACGACGATCCTCGCCATCGCCCCCTCGCCCGTCACCCGCGGGGTGATCTGGGTGGGGACCGACGACGGTCGGCTCCAGGTCACCCGGGACGGCGGCAAGACCTGGACGAGCGTCGAGGGCAATCTCTCCGGGGTTCCGAAGAACACCTGGATTCCCGACATCAAGGCCTCGACCTACGACGCCGGCACCGCCTTCGTCGTCTTCGACAACCACCGGCGCTCGGACTGGGCGCCCTACGTCTATCGGACTACCGACTACGGCAAGAGCTGGAAGAGCCTGGCGACGGCGGACGTCCGCGGCTACGCCCTGGCGATCGAAGAGGACCCAGTCGACCGCGACCTCCTCTTCCTCGGCACCGAATTCGGCCTCTGGGTGTCGACCGACGGCGGCGCCCGCTGGCTCCCCTTCCGCCACGGCCTGCCGACGACCTCGGTCATGGCGCTCGCGATCCAGCCGCGCGAGTCGGACCTGGTGATCGGCACCCACGGCCGGGCGCTCTACGTGATCGACGACATCGGGTCGCTCCGGCACGCCAAGGCGTCGATGCTGGCCGAGCCGCTCCATCTTTATCCGATCTCGGACGCCCAGCAGCACTATGTCTCCTCGACCGGCAACCGCGGCGGCGCCGGCCAGTTCCAGGGGGAGAACGAGCCCTACGGCGCCCTCATCACCTACTCGCTCCACCTCCCCGGCCTGCCGCTGCCGGACGAGGCGAAGGAGCGCCAGAGGAAGGAGGACGAGCGCGCCCGGGCCACGGCGGCAGCCGAGGGGGCGGCCCAGGCCCCACCCACCACCGCCAGCACCCCGAAGGGCGAGGACCTGCCGCGGGCCGGAGCGGCCGGCTCGCAGCCCCCGGAGCCGGCCCAAGCCGGGCAGGCCGGAGACGACGGGAAGGGGAGCCAGGAGCCCAAGGCCGACATCGTCATCACCGACGTCGCGGGCAAGGAGGTCCGTCGGTTCAAGGGGCCGGCCCGGCTGGGGGTCAACCGCGCCGTCTGGGACTTCGGCAGCCAGCTCTACCAGCAGCCGCGCGATCGCCGGCCCTCGGGCTTCCGCAACGAGGAGTCCGGACCGCAGGTGGCGCCCGGGACCTACAACGTGACGGTCCGCATCCAGGATCACGAGGCGAAGGGGACGGTCAAGGTGCTGCCCGATCCCACCGCCCAGGGCCTCTCCGCCGCCACCTGGAGCGAGCACCAGAACGCCCTCGACCGGGCGCGGAAGCTCCACGCCGCGACCGCCGGGGCGGTCGAGAGGATCATCGGGGCGCGCCGGGACGTCGACGTCGTGCTCGCCAAGGTGCGGCAGGCCCCCGGAGATCGCCCGGAGGGGAAGGAGAGGGAGGCGGACCGGCCCCTCGTCCAGGCCGGCGAGAAGCTCAAGAAGGACCTGAGCGAGGCCGAAAAGAAGCTCTGGATTCCCCCCGGCACCAAGGGGCTTCAGCGCGACAAGGACATCCTGTCGCGGCTCGAGCGGCTGGACGAGGCGCTCTCCTCCACCTGGGAGTCCCCCACCCCGGCCCAGAGGGTATTCCTCGACCAGACCGAGGACTGGGCCGGAGGCGTCCTCCGGGAGGTCGACCAGCTCTTCGACGGCCCGGTGGCGCAGTTCCGCGCTCAGGTGGAGAAGGCCGGGATCGGATTGTTGACGGGAGCGAAGCCCTCAGCCCATCCGTAGACAGATCTTCCCGAAGTGCCGCCCGGCCGCCATGTGCTCGCAGGCGGCCCGGGCCTCTTCCAGGGGGAAGACGCGGTCGATCACGGGCCGGAGGCGGTGGGCCGCGATGGCGCGGTTCATCGCCTCGAAGCTCTCGCGGTCGCCGACCAGGATGCCCTGGAGCCTTATACGCTGCATGAAGACCGCGGCGAGGGTCAAGTCGGTCTTCCCCCCGGCGAGGACGCCGATCAGACTGATCCGGCCCCCCATGCGGACGGCGCGGAGCGACTGGGCGAGGGTGCCCGCCCCTCCCACCTCGATCACGTGGTCCACCCCCACCCCGCCGGTCAGCTCCTTGGCCCGCTCGCCCCACTCCGGCACCGCGCGGTAGTTGATCCCCGCCTCCGCCCCCAGCTCCTTGGCGCGGGCGAGCTTCTCGTCACGGCTCGAAGTGACGATCACCCGCGCCCCCAGGAGCCGCGCGATCTGGAGGGCGAAGATCGCCACCCCGCCCGTCCCCTGGACGAGGACGACGTCGCCGGCGGTCACCCCGCCCTCGGAGACCAGGGCGTTCCAGGCGGTCACCGCGGCGCAGGGGAGGGCGGCCGCCTCCTCGTCCGAGAGGTGCCCCGGGACCTGGACCACCCCCTCCTCCGGCAGCACCATCCACTCGGCCAAGGTGCCGTCGAGCGGCCCGCCGAGAGTCGAGCGGAGGCGCTCGCGGGTCGGCTCGCCGGCGAGCCAGCGCTGGGCAAAGATGGGGCAGACCCGGTCGCCCACCGCGGCCCGCGACACCCCCTCGCCCACCGCCGCCACCTCGCCGACGCCGTCCGAGCAGGGGATGAGCGGCAGCTTCTGCTTGCGGTTGTAGGTGCCCTGGATGGTCAGGACGTCCCTGAAGTTGAGCGAGGCGGCGCGCATCCTGAGGAGCACCTGCCCCGGGCCGGGCCCCGAGCCGGAACAGGGCTCGGGCCGCTCGGCTACCGCCAGGTTCTCGAGACCGAAGGCGCCGGCGACCTCGACGACGCGCATGGCTCTAGGGCTTCTCGCCGGCGCCCGGGTCGAGCGCCGCCGTCATCTTCGCGACCAGCTCGCGGGCGGCCGTGGAGTCGAGCTTGCCGGCGAGCCAGCGGATGCCCAGCCCCTCGTTGCCGATCTTGGGGATGATGTGGAAGTGGACGTGCATCACCACCTGGTGCGCCGCCGAGCCGTTGTTCTGGAGGATGTTGTAGTCGGTGGCCCCGGTCGCTCGCAGGACCGCCCGGCAGAGCCGCGGCAGGGCCCGGCCGAGGGCGGCGGCGGCCTCGTCCGAGAGCTGGTGGAGCTGCGCCTTGCGCTCCTTGGGGATGACCAGGGTATGCCCTTCGCTCAGGGGGCCGATGTCTAAGAAGGCGAAGACGTGCTCGTCCTCGTACACCTTGTACGACGGGATCTCTCCCGACAGGATCTTGTCGAAAATGGTGGGGGCTGGCTCGCTCATGGCCGCTATTCTAGCCGCAGGGGCCGGTGATACTCTGATTTTGCCTGGAAACCGGAGGAGAGCACGATGCAGCCGGACGACGTCAAAGCGAGTTGGGACGAGGCCGACAGCCAGGACTTCATCGACTTCGGGAGCTTCTTCGTCCCCGACCGCGAGGAGCAGATCGCCATCCTCCGCGATCTCGTCCCCCCCGCGGAGCCGGGCGCGCACTTGGTCGAGCTCTGCTGCGGCGAGGGGCTCCTCTCGGGGGCCCTCCTCGAGCGCTTCCCAGAGGCCATGGTCCACGCCTACGACGGCTCGACCGCCATGCTCGAGGCCGCCGCCGCCCGGCTCGCCGGCCACGGCGAGCGCTTCGACGTCCAGCAGTTCGACCTCGCGGACAGCGGGTGGCGCCGCTTCCCCTGGCCGGTCCACGCCGTCCTCTCCTCGCTCGCCGTCCACCACCTGGACGGCCCGGCCAAAGCCGCGCTCTTCGCCGACCTCCACGCGGCCCTGGCGCCCGGGGGGGTCCTCCTCCTCGCCGACCTCGTGCTGCCGGTCCACCCTCAGGGGCACGCCGTGGCCGCCCGCTGCTGGGACGAGGCGGTGCGCAAGCGGACGCTTGCTACGGGCGGGGACCCGACGGCCTACGAGATCTTCCGCCAGGAGCGCTGGAACTATTACACCGACCCCGATCCCGGGGACCAACCTTCGCCCCTCTTCGATCAGCTCCAGTGGCTGGCGGCGGCCGGCTTTTCGGCGGTTGACGTCTTCTGGATGAAGGCCGGCCACGCGATCTATGGTGGCGTCAAGGCGGGTGACCGTTGAGGACCTCGCGGTCTCTCGCCGCCATGGCGGCCTTCGCGCTCCTCCTCCTGGGCGCCGTCGTCCCCGGACCCGGCCGCTCGGCGGTTCCGACGCGGCCCAGCCTCCCCAACATCATCCTCATCCTGACCGACGACTTAGACGTCAATCTCCACAGCCTCTTATACATGCCGAAATTGAAGGCCCTCCTGAGCGATCAGGGGACGACCTTCGCCAACCATTTCGTGCCGGTCTCGCTCTGCTGCCCGTCGCGGGCCACGATCCTCCGCGGTCAGTACTCGCATAATCATCACATTTACAGCAACTTTCCGCCGGATGGCGGCTTTCAGATGTTCCAGGACTACAACCTCGACCGGGCGACGATCGCCACCGCGCTCGCGGCCGCAGGCTATCGCACGGTGCTCCTGGGAAAATACCTGAACGGATATCCCCTCGGGGAAGCGACCAACTACGTCCCGCCGGGTTGGAGCGAATGGTACGTCCCCTCGGACAACGACGCCTATGGCGAATTCAACTATCAATTGAATGAGAACGGCAAGCTGGTCGACTACGGCGGCTCGCCCGGGGACTACCTGACCGACGTCCTGGCGGCGAAGGCGGCGGGCTTCATCCGCCGGGCGCAGACGAGCGGCCAGCCTTATTTCATGTATCTCGCCTCCTACGCTCCGCACGCGCCGGCGACCCCGGCTCCCCGCCATCAGGACCTCTTCCCGGATCTGGCGGCCCCGCGCCCGCCCTCGTTCGACGAGGGGGCGGCGACGCTCCGCGACAAGCCGGCCCAGTTCCGGGGCGTGCCACCCCTGGCGGCCAAGGACGTGGCGAAGATCGACGCCCTCTATCGCCGCCGCATCCAGTCGCTCCAGGCGGTCGACGACCTCATCGCGCGGGTGATGTTTGCGCTTCAGGGGAGCGGGCAGCTCGACCACACCTACGTCGTCTTCACCTCCGACAACGGCTTCCACATGGGCGAGCACCGCTTCCGGCCCGGCAAGTACACCGCCTATGAAGAGGACGTCCACGTGCCGCTCGTCGTCCGCGGGCCGGGCGTCCCCGCCGGCCGGGTGCGGGACGACCTGACGTCGAGCGTCGATTTAGCGCCCACCTTCGCCGACCTGGCCGGCGCGGCCCTTGCCGTCCGTCCGGACGGCCGTTCGCTCGTCCCCCTCTTCGCCGGAGCGCCAGCGCCTGCCGACTGGCGGCAGGCCGTCCTCCTCGAGCAGCGCCCCTTCCCCCAGAAGAGCGTGCCCACGACCCCGGAAAACGCCGGAGTGCTCGAGCCGCCGGACCTGGGGGACAAGGCGGGGCTGGGATCTTTCCCGCCCGTGACCTTCCGCGGGGTGCGCACGAAGACGACGAAATACGTCGAGTACGCGAGCGGCGAGCGCGAGTACTACGACCTCGCGGCCGACCCCTACGAGCTCCACAACCTGGCAAAGAAGGCCGACCGCGCCTATCTGGGAAAGCTCTCGCAGGTCCTCTCCCGGCTCCAGGCCTGCGCCGGGAAGAGCTGCCGCGCCGCCGAGTCCACCCCGCTTCCCGTGCCCCCCTAAACTTGAGCCATCCCTCCCGGCCGCTGGGGGCCTCAAGTTGGTTCCTGATCTGCATATCGGAGCGGACATGTGGAAGGTCGCGCCGCCATCGCCCAAGCGGTATCGAAAAAGACGGTTGGCAGGGGGAAATCCGGCCTTGCTGGCAACTCCCCGGAAGCCTGTCCGGACCCTCGCCGCGCCGGGCTCGGGAGCCTCCGTTCCCGGCAAGAAATTTCCTCTTGACATGGCCCAGAACTCCGCTATCTTTAAAGACGTGGACGACGTGGCCCCCGACCAACCTCCGAGTACTCCCGACAGCGCGGCTTCCCTCTGTGCCTGCCGTTCGCTGTCGCCCTCGCTGTCGGATATCGCCGCCTCCGCAACCCTCACCTCCGCCGCAGTCTCCCACCCAATCGCTTCCACCCTGCGGCATAGCCCTCCCGGGTTAGCGACCTAACCGATCATGATCACGCGGCCCTCTGGGGCTCTTCCGCCGGTGGTTCTGCCGGGTCGGTCATCTCTACTCCCATACGAGCAGATCGAAGGAGATCGAAAATGAGACAAGAGGCCAGGGTCGCCTCGATCGAGTCCGCGACTTCGCGCCGCGAGGAGGTCTGCAACGCCCTCGGGGTTCCGTACGACGACGCGCAGTGGGACGATTGGCGTTGGCAGATGCGCCACCGCCTGACCCGGCTCGATCAGTTCGAGCGCCTGCTCGCGCTCTCCGAATCGGAGCGCCGCGGGCTCATGCTGGCGAGCGAAAAGTTTTCCGTCGCGGTGACGCCGCAGTTCGCCACCCTGATTGATCCCGAGGATTCGAGCTGCCCCATCCGCCGCCAGGTGGTGCCGGTCGCCGATGAGCTGCTCGTCTCGCCGGGCGACATGTCCGACCCCCTCTCGGAGGACCATTCGACGGTCGTCGAGGGGCTCGTCCATCGCTACCCGGACCGCGTCCTCTTCCTCGTCCTCGACACCTGCGCCGCCTACTGCCGCTACTGCACCCGGAGCCGCCTGGTGAGCCAGGGCGAGCTCGAGCCGCTCGGCCGCCGGGTCGACGCGGCGCTCGCCTACCTGCGCCAGCACACCGAGGTGCGCGACGTCCTCCTCTCGGGCGGCGATCCGCTCCTGATGTCGGACGCCAGCCTCGATCAGCTCCTGGGGCGCCTCGCCGCCATCCCGCACATCGAGTTCCTGCGCATCGGCACCCGCATCCCGGCCTTCCTGCCGCAGCGCATCACGCCCGCGCTGGTCGCCGTCCTGCGCAAGCACCGGGTCTGGCTCTCGGTCCACTTCTGCCATCCCAAGGAGCTGACCCCCGAGGTGGCCGAGGCCTGCGACCTCCTGGCCGACGGCGGCATCCCCCTGGGTTGCCAGACCGTGCTTCTCCGCGGCGTCAACGACTCGCCCGAGATCATGCGCGACCTCGTGCACGGGCTTTTGAAGCTCCGCATCCGGCCCTACTACCTCTACCAGTGCGATCCGGTCGTCGGCACCGGCCACCTGCGCACCTCGGTCGGCGAGGGGATCAACCTGATGGCCGCTCTCCGCGGCTACACGACCGGCTACGCGGTGCCCACCTATGTCGTCGACGCCCCCGGCGGCGGCGGCAAGGTCCCGGTCCAGGCCGAGACCATCCTCGCCCACGAGGACGGCGCCTGGCAGGTCCGCAACTGGGAGGGGAAGACCTTCACCTATATCGACCCGCCCGAGATGGGTAGGCGATGAAAACCTTGCGGATCGCCCTCACTTACGATCACAAGGAGGACTACCTCGCCGCCGGCTTCACACCGGAAGCGGTGATGGAGTTCGACGGCGAGGAGACGATCGCCGCCCTCGAAAGCTCGCTTTTGGCGCTCGGCCACCGGGTCGAGCGGGTGGGCAAGGGCGTCGACCTCGCCCGCCTCCTCGCCGCGGGCGAGCGCTGGGACCTGGTCTTCAACATCGCCGAGGGGGTGCGCGGGCGCTCGCGCGAGGCGCAGGTGCCCGCGGTCTGCGAGATGTTCGATCAACCGTATACGTTTTCCGATCCCCTGACCTGCGCCGTGACGCTCGACAAGTCGCTCGCCAAGCGGCTGGTGCGCGATCACGGCCTGCCCACCGCGGAGTTCTCGCTCGTCGAATGCCTGGACGACCTCGAAAAGGTTGCGATGGATGGCCCGCTCTTCGTCAAGCCGGCGGCCGAGGGGAGCTCCAAAGGGATTACCGGGCGTTCGAAGGTCGAGACCCGGCAGGAGCTCCAGGCGCTCTGCGCCGATCTCCTCGGCACCTTCCGCCAGCCGCTCCTGGTCGAGCCCTTCCTCCCCGGCCGCGAGCTGACGGTGGGGATCGTCGGCAACGGCGCCGCCGCCGCGGCGGTCGGAGTGATGGAGATCTCGTTCGTGGGCGGCGACGAACGGCACGCCTACACCGCGGTCAACAAGGACGACTGGGAGGCCCGGGTCTCCTACCGGCTGTTGAACGGCGAACCGGTGTCGGAGCGGGCGCGGCAGATCGCGCTCGCCGCCTACCGTGCCCTCTCCTGCCGGGACGCGGCGCGCATCGACCTGCGTTGCGACGCCTCGGGCGAGCCGCAGTTCCTGGAGGCGAACCCGCTGCCGGGCCTGAACCCGCGGACCGGCGACCTCCCCATGATGTCGCGGATGGCCGGCATCTCGCACCCCGAGCTGATGGAGAGGATCGTCGCCGCGGCCGGCGAGAGATGGGGGCTGTGAATGAAGCGAGGGGCACCCGGGTCGTCGTCGCCCACAACCCGGCCGGCCCTGGCGACGATCCTTCGACCTCGGACGTCCTCGCCCAGGTCGAGCTGGTCACCGCCGGCCTGACCGAGCTGGGGATTCCCTGGTCCCGGGTGGCCGTCACCGGCGGCCGGCCCTGGGAGGTGCTGCCGCCCAATGTCGCCAATACAGCGGCCAGCGGCGAAGGCCTCGTCGTCTTCAACCTCGTCGAGTCGCCGCCCGGGGCGTCCTGGGTCCACACCGCCAACGCCGCCGCCCTGACGGCCCTCGGCCTCCCCTTCACCGGCTCTTCGGCCGCCGCCTTCCAGCTCACGACCGACAAGATCGCCACCCGCGCCGTCCTCGCCGCCGAGGGTCTGCCGGTCGCCCCCGGCGGACGGCTCGATCCTGATCGACCGGAAGTGCTCGACCGGGTGCCGCCGCCCTGGATTCTGAAGCCCGCCTGGGAGGACGCCTCGCTCGGCCTCGAAGGGGACCCGGTCTGTTCGACCCGGGAGGCCGCGCTCGCCCGCGCCGCCCTCCTCGCCCGGCGCTTCCCCGGCCAGCCGGTGCTCGTTGAAAGCTACCTCCCCGGGCGGGAGATCAACGTCTCGGTCCTCCCCCAGGCCAACGGGGAGCTGGAGGTGTTGCCGATCGCCGAGATGGTCTACGTCGATTTCCCTCCCGGCGAGCCGCGGGTCCTCGGCTACGAGGCCAAGTGGCACACCGACTCCTTCGCCTATACCCATACCGTCCGGCGCTTTCTGGACCGCGGCGAGGACGGCACCCTGATCGATCGGGCCTCGGAGCTGGCGCGGGCGGCCTGCCGGGCCTGCGGGGTCACCGGCTACGCCCGGGTCGACCTTCGCCTCGACGCAAGCGGAGAGCCGTGCATCCTGGAGGTCAACGCCAACCCCTGCATCGCCGCCGATGCCGGCTTCCTGGCCGCCGCCGGAGAGGCCGGCCTCCGCCCGGCGCAGGTCGTCCTACGCATCCTCGCCGTGCTCGTCCACCCATCCGCTTCCCACCCCTCCCGGGCCGGCCGGCCCGCGGTCCACCTCCGCGACGATCTCCGTCCCGAGGACCGGCCGGCGATCGAGTCGCTCGTCCGCGCCACCGGCTTCTTCAACGCCGAGGAGCGGGAGGTGGCGATGGAGCTGGTCGACGACCGCCTGCGCGAGGGAACGGCGAGCCACTACCGATTTCTCGTCGGCGAGCTAGAAGGCGAGGTGGCGGGCTACGCCTGCTGGGGGCCGATCGCCGGCACCGTGGCCGCGGCCGACCTCTACTGGATCGTCGTCGACCCCCGCTTCCAGGGCCGCCGCGTGGGCGCCGCGCTCTTGACCGCCGCCGAGGAGCGGATGGCGGGCGAGGGGCGGACCCGGGTCTACGTCGAGACCTCGACTCGGGCCCAGTACGAGCCCACCCGGGGCTTCTACGCGGCCCGCGGCTACCACCTGGCCGCCGAGCTCGCCGACTTCTACGCGCCGGGGGATGGGAAGGCACTGTTCTTGAAAGTCCTCCTTCCCGCAGTTTGACCCCGTCCCTCTCCACCCCATAACCTTGCCGGGAAGGGAGACACCGGTGCCCGTCACCTATGGCAACTATCTGAAACTCGAAGAGCTCCTCGCCCTCCAGGTCCCGCAGTCGGACGGTCCCGAGGGGCCGGAGCACGACGAGCTGCTCTTCATCGTCATCCACCAGGTCTACGAGCTCTGGTTCAAGCTCGTCCTCCACGAGCTCCAGCTCGTCCAGCAGGCACTCGAGTCGGGCGACACCCCGGACGCGCTCGAGACCTTCAAGCGCATCCTGACCATCTTCAAGACCCTCGTGGGTCAGGTGGACATCCTGGAGACCATGACCCCGGTCTCCTTCCTCTCCTTCCGGCACCGGCTCGACATGGCGAGCGGCTTCCAGTCGGTGCAGTTCCGCGAGGTCGAGTTCGTCTTGGGCGCCCGGAGCCGGGCCATGGCCGCGCACTACCCGCCGGCCCAGGAGCAGCTCGAACGGCGGCTCGCCGAGCCCAGCCTCTACGATTCCTTCCTGCGCTACCTGGTGGCCCGCGGCTACCCGGTGCCGCCGGAGGTCCTGGAGCGCGACCGCGCCCTACCACCCGGGGAGAACCCCGCGGTCCAGCCGATCCTCGTCGATATCTACCACCAGGACCCCACGACGCGCGAGATCTGCGAGCGCATGGTCGACTTGGACGAGGGGGTTCAGGAGTGGCGCTACCGGCACGTCAAGATGGTCGAGCGGACGATCGGCACCCGCCGCGGGACCGGCGGCTCCGCGGGCGCCGAGTATCTGAAGACGACCCTCATGAAGCCGCTCTTCCCCGACCTCTGGGCGATCCGGCCGGATCTCTAGGGTAGAGGCATGCGCGAAGCGGACCTCTACCGGAGCCCCAACGCCCTGGCTCCCGCCTACTCCCGGTTCCGGGTGGCGGAGCGGCTGCTCCTGACCGGCCACTCGCACCAGGCCTGGCCGGACCGCGCCTGGGACGGCCAGCTCCGCGCCTTTGCCGACGCCGCGGAGTTGGTGGACGCCAAATGGGAGCGGGCCTTCGCCCAGGCCGACCGGGTGCGCCGCGGCTTCGCACGTCTCATGGCGGATGATGGTGAATATGCTCTCGCCGCCAACACTCACGAGCTCGTCGTCCGCTTCCTCTCCGCCCTGCCGCTCCGCGAGCGGCCCCGCCTGGTAACGACGGATGGCGAGTTCCACTCGATCCGCCGCCAGCTCGACCGCCTGGCCGAGGAGGGGATCGAAGTGGTCAAGGTCCCCGCCTCGCCGGTGCCTACGGTGGCCGAGCGGCTCGCCCGGGCGGTCGACGATCGCACGGCGGCGGTCCTCGTCTCCGCGGTCTTCTTCGGCAGCGGCGCCATCGTCCCTGGTCTCTCCGAGGTCGCCCGGGCGGCCCACGCCTCCGGGGCCGAGCTGCTGGTCGACGTCTACCACGCGCTGGGCGTTTTGCCCTTTCCCCTGGAGAAGCTCGGGCTCTCCCAGGCCTTCGTCGTCGGCGGCGGCTACAAGTACTGTCAGCTCGGGGAGGGCAACTGCTTCCTCCGCTTCCCGCGGGGGTGCACCCTGCGGCCCGTCTTGACCGGCTGGTTCGCCGAGTTCGACACCCTCGCCACCGCCCAACCCGGCGAGGTGGCCTACGGCGCCGGGGGCGCCCGCTTCGCCGGCTCGACCTACGACCCCACCAGCCACTACCGGGCGGCGGAGGTCTTCGACTTCTTTGTGGAGCAGGGGCTCGACCCCGCCTTCCTGCGCGCGGTCTCCCAGCACCAGGTCGGCCTCCTCGCCCACGGCTTCGACGACCTCGACCTCCCCCCCGCCCTGGTCGACCGCGATCGCTCGCTGCCCCTTGCCGAGACCGGCGGCTTCCTCGCCCTGCGTTCGCCGCACGCCCGCGAGCTTTTCGAGAGCCTTGCCGCGCGCGGCGTCCTGACCGACTATCGAAACGACGTCCTCCGGCTTGGCCCCGCGCCCTACCTTTCGGACGCCCAGCTGAACGACGCCCTGGGGATCTTCCGCGAGGTGGCGTCTACAATAGATCGCCATGACCTTCGCACCGCCTGAGCGCTTCAACCTCGCCGACTACTTCCTGGACGAACGGATCCGCGAGGGCCGCGGCGAGCGCGTTGCCCTCCGCCTTGCCGACCGCGAGCTCACCTATCGCGACGTCCAGGTGCTCACGGACCGTTTCGCGTGGGTGCTCCAACGGCTGGGCGTCGTCCCCGAGCAACGGGTCCTCCTCGCCCTCCCCGACGGGCCCGAGTACGTGGGCGCCCTCTTCGGCATCTTGAAGATCGGCGCGGTGGTGGTGATGGTCAACCGCGAGATCTCGGTGCCCGAGATCGTCCGCATGTACGAATACACCCGGGCGCACCACGCCGTGATCGATCACGCGGTGCTCGACGCCTTCATCGCGGCCGCCGATATCGTCGCCAGGTCGAAGGCTGCACCGGTGCTCTTGACCGTGGGCGGTTCGACCCTCCCTCACCGCAGCTTCGAGGAGGAGGCCTCGCGGGAGCCGGGTGCCTTCAAGAACGCCAGCACGCATCGCGACGACCCGGCGATCTGGCTCTTCTCGGGCGGCACCACCGGCCGGCCCAAGGCGGTGGTCCAGACCCATACCTCCTTCGCCAACACCACCGAGTGCTTCGGCAAGGCGTTCCTCGGCTACAGTGAAAATGAGATCACCCTCTCGGTCCCCAAGCTCTACTTCGGCTACGCGACCGGGGCCAACCTCTTCTTCCCGTTTTCCGTGGGCGGCTCGGCCATCCTCTTCCCCGAGAAGCCGACCCCCGAGGTGCTGTTCGCGAAGATCCGCGCCCACCGGCCCACGGTTCTCGTCAACGTGCCGACCATGATCCATCACATGGTGAGCCACCCCGGGGCGGCGGAAGAAGACCTCTCGTCGCTCCGCTTCTCGCTCTCCGCCGGCGAGGCGCTCCCCGCCTCTCTCTATTACCGCTGGAAGGAGACCTTCGGGGTCGAGCTGCTCGACGGCCTGGGGACGGCCGAGATGTGGCACATCTTCCTCTCCAATCATCCCCAGGACGTTCGCCCCGGGACCCTCGGCAAGGCGGTGCCCGGCTTCGAGGTCAAGGTCTGTGACGAGGAGGGCCGCGATCTACCGCCCGGCGAGCCCGGGAGGCTCTGGGTCAAGGGGCGCTCGCGCGCCATCGGCTACTGGCAGGAGATGGAGAAGACGGCCGAGACCTTCCGCGGCGAGTGGGTGGTGACCGGCGACCTCCTCGTAGAGGACGAGGACGGCTACTTCTCCTACTGCGGCCGGACCGACGACGTGCTCAAGGTGGGGGGCCGCTGGCTCGTCCCCGGCGAGGTCGAGGCCTGCCTCATCCGCCACCCGGCGGTGGCCGAGTGCGCGGTGGTGGGGGTGACGAACGAGGAGGGCCTGGTCAAGCCGCGCGCCTTCGTCATCGTCCGCGAGCCCTGGCAGCGGGGGCCGGGCTTGGAAGACGAATTGAAGGCCTTCGTCCTCCAGGAGCTCGCCCCCTACAAGCATCCGCGGGAGATCGTCTTCGTCGACGATTTGCCACGGACGCATCTGGGGAAGGTGGATCGGGGGAAGCTCAAGAGCTGGGGGTAATTGTCCCCCGGGGAACGAAGGAGGGCTAAGCCCGTCCCGAAGCTGGAGGAGAGGCCTCGGAATTCCGCCAGAATCCCTCGGATCGCCGGGGACAGCCGTGGGTATTCGCGAAGAAACTTTCAGAAGAACCCGAAAACCCTTCGGAATTCATTCCGGAGCCTTGTAAATTGATTTCACCCCGCCAAATCGGCATTTACAGTCCTTCGGCTCGAATTCCCGATGACTTTTTGGCATTTACAGCCATTGTATTTAAGATTCCAACGAGCCAGATCGAATTTCCAAGGCTCCTATTTCAATTCTCACAGCGGCAGCAGGCACTCCGAACGACTTTTTTGGATTTCCGAGAGGTTTTGTCGCAGTTTCCAAACGAATACGGGCCGCTTTTTAGTTTCTAACC
>JAXDLD010000260.1:0-14826 GCA_034666805.1 Acidobacteriota bacterium | reverse complement strand
TCGGCTAACAATTCTCCCTCAAGACGAGCTGAGCGATCGACCGAGCGCTTTCCGTCTCCTCCGGTAAAGGCCTTTGAGGCCGGGAGGGTTCGATGCCGGAGCACGACTCAGGGTACAAGCTTCTCTTCTCTCACCCCAAGATGGTCGAAGAGCTCCTCAAGGGGTTCGTTCGCGAGAGCTGGATCGACGATCTCGACTTCACGACTCTCGAGCGGGTCAACGAAAGCTTCACCAGCGACGACCTCCAGCAGCGCTACGGCGACATGGTCTGGAGATTGCGCTGGCGAAGCGAGGAGAAGGGGTGGTTCTACGTCTACCTCCTCCTGGAGTTCCAGTCGACCCCCGACGCCTTCATGGCGGTCCGCCTCCTGGGCTATGTCGCCCTCCTCTACGCCGGCCTTGTGCGCGCCAAGGCGATCACGGCCGCTCAAGGACTGCCGGCCGTGCTTCCGCTCGTCCTCTACAATGGCAAGCGCCCCTGGGGCGCCGCCACCGACCTCGCGAGCCTCTACCGCTCGGTCCCACCGGGATGCGTTCGCTACCTGCCGCAGCTCACCTACCTCCTGGTCGACGAGAGCCGCCTGGCACCGGAGGAGCTGGCCCTCTCCGGAAACCGGGTGGCCACCCTCTTCCGCCTGGAGGCCGCGGGCCCCGAGGATCTGCCCGCGCTTGCCGCGGAGCTCGCGAGCCTCCTCCCCAGGAAAGACGAGGATCCCAAGCTCAGAAGCTCGCTCCACAGATGGCTCCTGCGGCTGCTCCGTAGACTGCTGCCAGGGGTTACAATTCCGGATGACAGCGACTTCGAGGAGATGCCCATGTTGGAAGAGACCTTGATCGAGTGGCGGGACAATGCGCGGCGGGAGGGCCTGCAAGAGGGGCGGAAGGAAGGGCAGATCGAAGGTAAGCGCCAGTTCCTCCTTCAGCTATTGGAGCAACGCTTCGGAGCTCTACCTCCCCAGGTTCGCCGGAAGGTGAAGGGCCTCTCCTCTGCGAAGAGGCTCGAAGAGTTGGGGAAGCGCGTCCTCGTCGCCGGATCGCTCGCGGACATGGGACTCGGGTAGCCGAATTCCCTTGCCCTCCCGCCCCATTTCTGCTAACGTCCATCCATCGGGAGGATCGTCCTCCCGCCCAAACAAGCGGGACCGGCCCGAGCGCCAACTCGAACCGGTCCCTGACTCTGCACGAGGATACGCTCATGCAAAGCTCCCGTAATGGTAGCAGGCCGCAGCTCTCCCCCCTCGACAACGCCTTCTCCCCCGCCTACCTGGCCCGTCTTCGCGAACGCGACGACAGCCTAACCGCCGCCGAGGCGGAACTCGCCGGCCCCTGGAAGATCGAGCCCGTTCTGGGGCGGCCGGGCGCGGTCGCCATCCTCCGGATCTGGGAAGACCTCGCCATCGGAGACCCGCCGGTCGCCGTCCTGTGGCACCTTGAAACGGCGCGACTCCTCTCGGTGCTCCTGCCGGCGATCGACCGCGAGCCGCTCTTCCATGTAGAGGAAGAGGCGGCTTCCGAGGGCTTTCCGCTGGTCGCCGTGTATGGGGAGCAGGGGCCGCAGGTGGCGGGCTGGCTCGACCGGTATGAGCCGCGGTGGGCAGAGGGGGCTCCACCTGCTGGAGGCGATCGTGCGGTCGCCTTGGGCGCTTGCGACTCTGCTGGAAGCCGCCGGGCCAGGGGCGGAGGAGCAGGTCGGGCGAATTCGGGCTCGGCGGCAGCCGGGATAGGCTGAAGGGGAGGCGGGACGGGGCCCCTCGCCGGAAGGCGAAGGGCCCCTCCTCCGCGACTGAGACCGCGTGCATGCAAGCCGTGGCGACGACTCTGCCTGTCGTGACGACGTGCATGCAATCCGTTACCGCGTGCGTGCAAGCCATGACCGCGTGCGTGCAAACCGTCACGGCGACCTACCCTGCCGTGACGGCGTGCATGCAATCCGTTACCGCGTGCATGCAAGCCATGACCGCGTGCATGCAAATCGTGACGGCGACCTGCCCTGGCGTAACGGTGTGCATGCAATCTGTTATGGCGTGCATGCAATCTATGATGGCGTGCATGCAACCCGTGACGGCGACCTGCCCGCCGTAACGGCGTGCATGCAATGCGTGACGGCGTGCATGCAATCCATACCCGCGTGCAGGCAAACCGTAACGACGAACCTGCCCTACTTCGGCTTCGGCGGGTCGTCGAAGGTCGGCCGGGGGAAGGCCATGGTCACCGAGCCGCCGATGGGGTAGGTCACGACCATCAGGGTGCGATCGTCCGAGGGCGCCGCGCCGCGGCTGAACGCCTCGATACTGGCGAAGATGGCCTCGACGATGGCCCGCGCGGAACGCCCCTTGTTCTCCCGCGCCACGGCGAGCAGCCGGTCGGTCCCGTACTCCTCACGCGGACCGCCCTTGTCCCGCCCCAGGGTCTCGCAGATGCCATCGGTGAAGAACACCAGCATGTCGCCAGGCTTCATGACGACAAAGCCGCGCTCGTAGGTCGCCTCGGCGAGCGGCCCCAGGACCGGCCCCCCCTCCTCGAGGAAGCGGGCGGTGCCGTCGGCCGCGAGGTGGAAGGGGGCCGGGTGGCCGGCGTTGACATAGATGAAGACACCGTTCAACTCCAGCTCGCCGTAGAACATCGAGACGAACCGGCTGGTGAGCGTGCTCCGGTGGATGATCCGGTTCATCCGCTCGACCGTCCGCACGATCTTGAAGTCGCGGGCGAGCCCCATCCGGAGGCCCATGTAGACGTCGCGCACCTGGAGGGCCGCCGGCAGGCCGTGGCCGGAGACGTCGGCGATGGCGAGGCCGAGGATCTTCTCGGTCACCGGGATGTAGTCGTAGTAGTCGCCGCCCACGCTGTCCATGGGCTCGGAGCGGCCGTAGAGGTCGAAATCGCCGTAGTGGGGGACGCGGCGCGGCAGGATCGAGGCCTGGATCTTCCTCGCCTCCTCGAAAATCCCCTCCATGCGCTCGCGGCGGATCTTCTGGTTCAAGCTGTGGCGGAGGATGCCGAGGGAGAAGAGGACGTCGTCCCGATGGTGGCCGCCAGCGATGTTGAAGGCCAGGATGTACTCCTCGTCGCCGACCTCGACGGCGGCGAACTCCCCCACCCCCAGGAGGTCCTCGAGGCTCTTGTCGATCCGCTCGTCCCCGGCGTCCATGTAGACCGCCCCCTGCTCCAGGAGGAGCTCGATCGGCCGGTAGGACTTCGGGACCTTGAGGCCGCTCGGCACCTCCTTGGCGTCGCCGAAGGTGGCCCCGAGGACGTAGTAGCCGCCCCGCCGCTTGTAGAGGCGCCCGCCATAGATCCCCAGCTCCGAGCGGAACTTGGCGATGATCGTCTCGATGACCTTGTGGATGGTGGTCCCGAGGTCCTCGCCTGCCTCGCCGTCGGTCCGGTCCATGGCGGCGACCACCTGCTCGACCTTCTTCATCAAAGTCCGGTAGTTGACGGCGCGGGCTTCGGTGGTGTGGATCAAGCGGCTCTCCTTGGCGGTCCGATGGTGCAGAAAAATCGAAGAGAGGAGATTGTACTCCTCAGCCCCCTTCACCCGGCCTCACCCGTTGTCGATCAGGGCCATGACGATCCGGTCCTGGGCCTGATGGGCGTTGAAGCCGCCCCGGGTACGGTTCAAGAGGATGGAGAAGGCGTAGAACCGGCCCGTCACCGATTTGGCGTAGCCCGAGAGGGCCGAAACACCGTCCAGGGTGCCGGTCTTGGCGGAGACGTTGCCGAAGTAGGGCGCTTGCGCCAGGCGCCGCTTCCACGAGCCCACGTCCTCCCCCGCGTAGGGGAGGGCGCGGGCGAACTCGGCCCCCTCCGGGCGGTAGAACATGTAGCGCAGGAGGGTCGTCAGGCTGCGCGGGGCGAAGCGGTTCTCGCGGCTCATCCCCGAGCCGTCCACCATGTTGAAGGTCCCTCGCGGCACGCCGATGCCGACGAGGAACTCGGAGACCGCGCGCACCCCCTCGTGCCAGCTGCCCTCGCCGCAGATCCGGGCGCCGAGCTGCTTGACGAGGCTCTCGGCGTAGAAGTTCTGGCTGTGCTTCAAGATCACCCGGAGCGCCGTCACCAGGTCGCTCCTAAAGACGGCCACCCGGTCCCAGACGAAGGCGGGGAGCTGCTCGACCGGGTGGAGCCGCCCCCCGATCGTGATCCCCTCCTCGGCGAGCGCGGTGGCCAAGGCGGCGCCGAAGTAGGCCACCGGGTCGGGCACCGTGATCCAGGTCTCGAAGGTCCCGGAGTTGACCGCCATGGCACCGCTTACGTGGAGGAGGTCCTCGCTCCGGCTGATGGCGAGCTTCTGCCGGCCGCGCGAGTCGACGGTCCGGGCGCTGTTGTCGATCCGGAAAAGGCGGACTGGGGGCACGATCTCCACCCGGACCGGCTGCCCGGCCCGCGCCCCCGGCGAGACCCGCACGAGGACGCAGTTGTCGTTGAACGACAGGGCGGCGATGGGCGCCTCGTACCAGCTGTCGAGCTGGCCGCGCGGCCAGTCGGGGTGGATCTCCTGCGCCTCGAAGAGGCCGGAAGCGAGGTAGAGGTCGCCGGTCACCTTCCGTACCCCTTTCTTACTCAGCTCGCGCGCCCAGTCGCGGAAAACGGCCAGCGAGTCGCCGTCGAAGCTGCGGCCCGAGATGTTCGGGTCACCGCCCCCGATCACCCCCAGGTCGCCGTCGAGGACGCCATCCTTGACCGCCCCGCGCAGGACGAAGCGGGTCTCGAAGAAGAAGCCGGGGCCGAGCGCCTCGAGCGCCGTGGCGGTCGTCAGGAGCTTGGTGTTCGAGGCGATCACCCGCTGATCGTCGGGGTTGTAGGCGTAGACCGTGTTGCCGGTCGCCAGATCGACGACGTGGACGCCGAGCGCCGACGTCCCCTTGAGCGCCGCCTGCACCTCGCGGTCGATCGCCTGGGCCACCGGGACCGGGCCGGTGCTGGCCGGGGTCGCCGGGGTCGGAGTCGCGGCGGCGTGCCGGACGGCGCGATGGATGCGGTGGGTCTTGGCGCTCGCCGGGCCGGGGAGGAGGGCGGCGAGCAACAGGAGGGCGGCCGCCAGGCGCGCGGCCAACCCTCGTTTCGGTTGCGACATCATCAAAGTCTTACAAGCCTTCCTTGAGAGGTTCCTGGGGGTGTTCCTGCTTCAGGTGCTCCTCGAACCAGCGCACGATCGAGACCGTCGAGCGGATGCGGTTCGGTGTCTTGCGGAAACCGTGCCCCTCGTCGGGGAAGAGCACGTACTCGACCGGTACGCCGCGCCGCTTCAGGCTGTCGACCACCTGCTCGGCCTCGACGACCGGCACGTTGGTGTCGTTGGCGCCGTGGAGGACGATCGTCGGCGCCTTCACCCGGTCGACCTTGTGGATGGGCGAGAGGTCGCGAAGCATCTGGAGCTGGGTCTTGGGGTCGCCGTATTCGACGGTCGAGATCGCCGCCATCCAGGGCTCGGTGTGGGCGAAGAAGGTCTCGAAGTTGACCACCCCGAAGAGGTCGGCCCCGGCGGCGAACAGGTCGGGGTACTCGGTCAGGCCCGCCATCACCATGTAACCGCCGTACGAGCCGCCCATGATGCCGATCCGCCGGGGATCGGCGATCTTCTGGGTCACCAGCCAGTCGGCGGACGACTTGATGTCGCGCACCGACCCCACCCGCAGGGCGCCGTTGTCGAGGTTGACGAAGCGCTTGCCGAAGCCGGAGGAGCCCCGCACGTTGGGGGCGAGGACCCCGATCCCGCGCGCGAGGAGCGCCTGGTAGTCGCTGCGGAAAGCCGGCCGCTCCTGGCCCTCGGGCCCGCCGTGGAAGCTGAGCACGTAGGGAGCCGGACCTGATACTCCGGGCGGACGGTAGAGCCAGCCGGAGAGGGCGAGGCCGTCCGCCGCCTGGAAGCGCACCAGATCCGGCCGCACCAGGGCCTCTAAGTCGATCCCGGCGTGCGGGCTGTAAGTGACCTGGGCGAGCTTTCCCGAGGCCAGGTCGAGCGTCCAGATGTCGGCCGGCCGGTTGGCGCCGGAGAGGACGAAGGCGAGCTTCTTGCCGTCGCGCGAGAAGTCGACCCCGCCGATCACGTCGGCCGGGAGGGCCGGCCCGGGGGTCGCCTTGCCGCTCGCGAGGTCGACGAAGGCCAGCTCGTCCCTCCCCCCCACGTTCCAGGACAGGACGGCGGTCCGGCCGTCCTCGCTGAGGATGAAACCTTCGAGATCGGCATCCTCGCGCGCCACCAGCACCTCGATCTTCCCCGGTCTGCCGTCCGGGCCCAGGCGCACCCGGGCGAAGGCGCCGAGGTCGCGGTCGGCATCCGAGGAGAGGTAGACCGTCGTGCCGTCGGGCGAAAACCTGCCGCCCCCGAAGTTGCCCGGCCCCTGGTGGGGGGTGAGCCGGGCCTCCCGGCCGCTCGCCAGATCGACGAGGAAGAGGTCGCTGTCGCCCCGGCTCGCCACCCGGTGGACGACCGCCCGGCGGCCGTCGCGGGAGACGTCGGTGAGCTGGCCGGTGCCGGGGTTCTTCGCCACCAGCCGGGGCTGTCCGGCGGCCAGGTCCCAGAGGTAGCCGTCCATGCTGGCGCCGGCCCGGTTCGAGGAGAAGGCGAGGGCGCGGCCGTCGTGGGTCCAGCCGCCCAGCCAGTTGTTGTCCTTGCCGCCGGCGGTCAGCCGGTGGAGCTGGCGTCCGTCGGGGCGCACGAGATAGACCTGCTGGTTCATCCCACCGCCGGGGGCGAGGGAGAGGGCGAGCCAGGCACCGTCGGGCGACCACTCGACGCCGCCGACCTGGTCCTCCAAGGCCGTCACCGCCTGCGGCCAGCCCCCCTCCGCCGCCACGGTCCAGACCTGCGGCACCCCCGAGAGGTTGGAGATGAAGGCGATCCGCTGGCCGTCCGGCGAGAAGCTGGGCGACGTGCAGGAGCCGATCCGGGCCATCCGGCCGACCGTGGCCGCGAGGTCGTCGGCCGCCGCGGGAGCGAGACCGAACCCCGGGAGGAGGAGCAGCAGCCCGAACCGGACGAAATAGAGGGAAGTGCGCATGAACGCCTCCTTTGGAATCCTGACAAGCATACGTGACTCTCCCCTACTCCACGCGCTCGAAGACGATCTTCCCGGCCCGCAGGAGAGCCACCCGGCCAGCGGCCTCGAGCAGGCGGGCGAGGGAGTCGGGAGAGCGCAGGAGCGACTCGGCGACGTGGAGAGCGGCGGCGGCGTCCGGATCGTAGAACTCCAGATGGCCGGCGACCTCGCCCCGCGGGTTCTCGAGGGCGAAGCCGCCCGGGTTCTCCTCGCCGCGCAGGCGATAGAGGGGGTCGCGGCCGGTCGACGGCAGGATGGCGGCGGCGAGGAGCGCGGTCTCCCGGCGCTCGAAGGTCCCGGCCGGACGGTCGCCGCGGCGCAGGCTCTCCCCCTGGCGCAGGAGGGCGAAGCCGCCGTGCGGGCAGGGCTCGATCTTCCAGGGCCCGCCGAGGTCGGCCTCGGCGGCGGAAGGCGGCTCGTCGCGCTCGTCCAGCAGGAGCAGGAACTCCCGGCAGAAGGCATTGAAGTTGGAAGGGGTAGAATTGTGGGAGCTTCGCATAGGACTGAACCTCCTTGCGAGGTCAGGTCCGGGTGAGGTGCCTCTCACCCGGACCGTTTTTGTCGCCGATGATCGCCGGCCGACGACCGGCCGTCAGATCTCGACGGGGAGGACTGTAGGCGTAATTACCGCGTAAGTCAAGCTGGTCTTCAACGCTTCTCTTCGTACGGGAGACCGAGGGCGCGCGGCGCCCGCGAGTGCCCGATGAAGCCCGCCAGGACGACGATCGTCAGCACGTAGGGGATGATCTGGATGAACTGGACGGGCACCCGCGTCACCCCCTGCATCTGGATCGACAGCGCCTCGGCGAGGCCGAAGAGTAGGCAGGCGAGCATCGTCTGCACCGGCCGCCACTTGCCGAAGATGAGGGCGGCCAAGGCGATGAAGCCGCGGCCGGCGCTCATGTTCCGGGTGAAGAGCGAGGACTGCCCCGTCGAGAGATAGGCGCCGCCGATGGCGGCGAGCGCGCCCGAGATCGCCACCGCGAGGTAGCGCATGCGCGCCACCCCGATCCCGGCGGTGTCGGCGGCCTCGGGGTTCTCCCCCACCGCCCTCAAGCGCAGGCCGAAGCGGGTACGGTAGAGGACGTACCAGGTGACGGGAACGAGGGCGAAGGCGAGGACGATGGGGGCGACGGGCAGGAGCTGGGTCTTGGCGAGCTGCGGGGTGGCCCCGTTCGAGGCGAAGAAGGCGCCGGAGAGGAGGGCCGGCATGCCGAGGAAGAGGATGTTGATCGCCGTCCCCGAGACCACCTGGTCGGCGCGGTAACGGATGCAGGCGACGGCGTGGAGGAGGGCGACGACCACCCCGGCGGCGACGGCGGCCAGGAGGCCCACCCAGGGGCTCCCCGCGAAGTGGGTGACGACGGCGGCGGTGAAGGCGCCGGCGAGCATCAGCCCCTCCAAAGCGATGTTGATCACCCCCGAGCGCTCCGAGTAGAGCCCCCCTAGGGCGGCCAGGAGGAGCGGGGTGGTCAGCCGGATGGCCGAGAAGAGCAGCTCGATGCGGAAGAGGTCGCGCATGTCACACCTTCCCCCGAAGGCGCCCGATCCCGCCGAACCTGCCGGCGCCCCGCCTGAAGAGCTCCTCCGCCGCCACGAAGAGGATGATCACCGCCTGGAGCACCTGCACCAGGTCCTTCGACACGTGCTCGGTGAAGATGTCGACGAAGAGACCGCCGCGGAGGAGGGCGCCGAAGAAGAGGGCGGCGGCGAGCACGCCCGCCGGGTGGTTGCGCCCGAGGAGGGCGACGGCGATCCCCGTGAAGCCGTAGCCGGCCGAGAAGCCGTCGTAGTAGCGGTAGCGGTAGCCGAGCACCTCGTTGATCGCCACCATCCCCGCGAGCCCACCCGAGACGGCCATCGCCGTCACCACCTGTTTGCCGGTCGAGATGCCGCCGTACTGGGCCGCCCGCGGGTTGGCGCCGGTGGCGCGGAGCGCGTAGCCCCACTTCGTCTTCCATAGGAAGAGGTAGACGCCCAGGCAGGCGGCGAGCGCCAGGAGAAAGCCGACGTTCAAAGGGATGCGCTCGGGCAGGCCGGGGAGGTAGCGGCCGAGGCGGGCGACCCGGGCGTTGGTCCCGATCTCGACCGTCTGCAAGATGGGGTCCCCCGGCTTCTTGTAGTGGTACTGGGTGTAGTAGCCGGCCAGGGCGACGGCGATGAAGTTCATCATGATCGTCGTGATGACCTCATGCGCCCCAAAGCGTGCCTTGAGCACCCCTGGCACCGCCCCCCAGGCCGCCCCGCCGCCCACGGCGCCGAGGCAGGCGAGGGGAATCAGGAGCCAGGGCGAGAGGTGCGGGAAGGTGATGCCGGCCCAGGCGGTGACGAAGGCCGCGGCGTAGAGCTGCCCCTCGGCGCCGATGTTGAGCAGCCCGGCCCGCAGGGCGACCGCGACCGCGAGGCCGGTGAAGATGAGCGGGGTGGCGTAGAAGAGGGTGTAGCCGATCCCGTCCGGCCAGGAGACGGCGCTCCCCAGGAGGAGTTGGTAGGTCTCGATCGGGTCGTCGCCGATCAGCGCCACGAGGATGCCGCCGACGACGAAGGCCGCGAGCACGGCGAGGAGCGGGAAGAGCAGTCTCCTGAAAATGCTCACGCGGTCCTTTCAGGCGGCTCTCTGGCCGCCGGTCATGAGGAGCCCGATCTCCTCGGCGCTGACGGCCGCCGGGTCGACCTCGCCCGCGATCCGCCCCTGGTGGAGGACCAGCAGGCGATCGGCGAGCGCGGTCACCTCCTCGAGCTCGGCCGAGACGAGGAGGATGGCGCAGCCGGCATCGCGGAGAGCGATCAACTGGCGGTGGAGGAACTCGATCGCCCCGATGTCGACCCCGCGGGTCGGCTGGGCGACGAGGAGAAGCCGAGGCGGGAGGGTCATCTCGCGCCCGGCGACGAGCTTCTGCTGGTTGCCCCCCGAGAGCGCCCGCGCCGGGAGCGTAGGGTCGGCCGGGCGGACGTCGAAGTCGGCGAGGAGCCGCGCCGCCCGGGCGAGGATCGCCGGCCGGTCGAGCCAGACGCCCCGCGGCCGGGAGACCGCGGGCGGCCGGTCGTGGACGCCGAGGATCGAGTTCTCGGCGAGGTCGAAGTCGAGCACCAGGCCGCGTCGCTGGCGGTCCTCGGGAATGTGCGCGATCCCCCTCTCCTTGCGCTCGCGCGCCGAAAGGCCGGTAATCTCCATCCCGGCGAGCTCGATCCGCCCGTCGACCCTCTCCCTCGGCACCAGGCCGGCGAGCGCCTCGACGAGCTCGGTCTGGCCGTTGCCCTCGACCCCGGCGATGCCCACGATCTCCCCCGCCCGGACGACGAGCGACACCCCGGCGAGGCGCGGCGAGCCGTCCGCCGAACGGACACCCAGGTCGCGCACGGCGAGCACCGTCTCCCTCGGCCGCGCCGGCCCCTTGGTCACCCGGAGGAGCACGTCGCGCCCGACCATCAGCCGGGCGAGCTCGGCGGCGCTCGTGGCACGGGTCTCGACCTGCCCCACGACCCTGCCGTCGCGCATGACGGTCACCCGGTCGGAGATGGCGAGCACCTCGGAGAGCTTGTGGGTGATGATGACGACCGTCTTGCCCTGCTCGCGCATGCGGGAAAGGACCTTGAACAGCCCGGCCACGTCCAGCGGGGTGAGGACCGCCGTGGGCTCGTCCAGGATGAGCAGGCGGGCCTCGCGGTAGAGCGCCTTCAAAAGCTCCACCCGCTGCTGCTCGCCGACCGAGAGAGTCTCGACCACCGCGCGCGGATCGACCGCCAGGCCGAAGTCTTGGGACAGGGCCCGGATCCGTCCCTCCGCTCCCGCGAGGTCGAGGGCGAAGGGGCTCCCCGGCTCGGCGCCGAGGACGATGTTCTCGGCCACGGTCATGGTGTCGACCAGCATGAAGTGCTGGTGCACCATCCCCACCCCGAGGCGGATGGCGTCCTCGGGGCTGGCGAGCCGACGGACCTCGCCGTCGATCGCCACCTCGCCGGAATCGGCGCCGTAGAAGCCGTAGGCGATCCGCATGGCGGTCGACTTGCCGGCGCCGTTCTCCCCCACGACGGCGTGGATCGTCCCCGGCGCGATCTTGAGGCTCACCCGGTCGTTCGCCAGGACACCGCCGAAGCGCTTGGTGATCTCGCGGAGCTCAAGCATGGGCCGCGGCGCGGTGGTCGTCATGAGGTCATCCTCACTGGGCCATGGCGTCGGTCACCTTGATCTCACCGCGGATGATCTTCTGCTTGGCGGCCTCGACCTCGGCGATCACCGACTTCGGGATGAGCTTCTCGTTGTACTGGTCCATGGCATAGCCGATGCCGGCGTTGTCGAGGCCGTAGACGTGGATGCCGCCCGCGAAGTGCCCGGCCACGCGGTCGCGGACGATCTGGTAGACGGCGTTGTCGACCCGCTTGACCATGCTGGTGAGGACGAAGCCGGGCTTGACCCAGTTCTGGTTCGAGTCGACGCCGATGACGAGCTTCCCCCTCTCTTCGGCGGCATCGAAGGCCCCGAGCCCGGAGTTGCCGGCGGCGGCGAAGAGGACGTCCGCCCCTTTGCCGATCTGCGCTAAAGACAGCTCCTTGCCCTTGCCCGGGTTGTTCCACGCCGTTTCGGTGACGCCGACGTAGTTGTCGATCACCTGGATCTTCGGGTTGACCGCCTTCGCCCCTTCGGCGTAGCCGACCTCGAAGCGGTGGATGAGCGGGATGTCCATGCCGCCGATGAAGCCCAGGACCCCGGTCTTCGAGGCTCGGGCGGCGATCATCCCCACGAGGTACGAGCCCTCGTGCTCCTTGAAGATCAGGGAGGCGACGTTGGGGAGCTTGCTCACCCCGTCGATGATAGCGAAATCGATCTTCGGGTAGTCCTTGGCGACCTCCTCGACGATGGGGGTCTGGGCGAAGCCGATGCCGATCACCAGGTCGTAGCCGCGCTCGGCGAAGGCGCGCATGGCCGGCTCGAGCGAGGTGGGGTCGCCGGGCTCGGCGTCGCGGAGGACGATGGGGAGGTCGTGGGCGGCGCGCCGGACACCCCGCCAGGCCGCGGCGTTGAACGAGCGATCGTCCTTGCCGCCGCTGTCGAAAACGATGCCGACGTGGACCCTGCCGGCCTCGCCGGCGCGCTCCCGCGGCCGGCAGGCGGGTAGGGCGAACGCCAGGAGACAGAGGAGGCCGAGCCCGAGCCGCCATCCCCGCCCGCGGGCTCGGAAAGGGACCCGCCGCTGCCGCGTCTTGCCGTCAACACCGCGCATGGTCTGTCGCACAGGAGGCTATCTTATCTTCATCCTTGTCTCAATCCTGGCCCCGACTTTGCAGTAAAAGAAATTCGGCTAGCAGTTTGGAACGCACCCAGCGAACGATGTCAACCTGAGAGGAGACCCACCATGGCAGATGACAACAAGACCGGTCAACGATCGACGATCCTCGAGTCGCCGACGGACGTCAACGATACCAACCCTTCGCGCGGCACGGGCCAGACCCCGCTCCGCGGCAAGACCGGGGACGAGAGTCTCGGCACCAACCGGACGATGGACGCCACCCTCCCGCAGTCGGGCCACGTCGGCACCGGCACCACCACCCCCTCAACAACGAGCCCGTCGGTCTCCGGCGCGGACGCCAATCGTGATCCCCTGACCGGCGAGATCGGTTCGCACCCGGTCGGCACCGGCGTCGGCGCGGCCGGCGGCGCGGCCACGGGGGCGGCGGTCGGCGGCGCGGTGGGCGGCCCGGTGGGCGCGCTCCTCGGCGCGGCGATCGGCGGCATCGCCGGCGGCTTCGCCGGCAAGGGGGTGGCCGAGGCGGTCAACCCGACCGAGGAGGACGCCTACTGGCGCTCCAACTACGCCAACCGTCCGTACTCCCAGGGCCGCAGCTACGACCAGCTCCGCCCGGCGTACGAGTACGGCTGGAATTCGCGGGTCCAGCATCACGGCCGGAACTGGAACGAGGCCGAGACCGACCTCCAGAGCGGCTGGGACAAGGCCAAGGACAAGACCAACCTCGGCTGGCACGAGGCCAAGGGCGCCGTCCAGGACGCCTGGAACCGCGTCGACACGCGGGTCGGCGAGGGCAAGCACACCGTCAACGACACCAACGACTACTGGCGCAACAACTTCTCCTCGCGCCCCTACGCCTCCGGCCGCAACTTCACGGACTACGAGCCGGCCTACAAGTATGGCCAGGAGGCCTACAACCGTTACCCGGGCCGTCGCTACGAGGATGTCGAGAACGACCTCTCGAGCGGCTGGGAGCGGACCAAGGGCAAGTCGAAGCTCACCTGGCAGGAGGCCAAGGACGCCGTCAAGGACGCCTGGCACCACGTCGCCGGCGAGCCCGCGACCACCGGGACCACCCGCTACTAGAACCCGCTTTCTCCTCCCTGCATGGAACGGGGTGCGCGTAGGCGCACCCCGATTTTTTGCGCGCGATGTCGGCCAAATTCCTTGGGCCGCTCCGAGCTACGCTGGGGAGCGGTCTACCAGCCGAGGAGCGTCACGACGAGCCCGACGGCTGCGATGGCCCCTCCCGCGGCGGCGTCGCCATATCTGTCGAGGAAGCGGAAGCGAAGCATCTTCACTCCCGCGCGGGCGGGGAGGACCAGGAGGACCATGGTGAGGAGGGTGGCCGCCTCGTAGAGGAGGACGATACCCGTCGTCCGCGCCGCTCCCAGGGGGGCGGCGGCGAAGAGGATGGGCATCACCGCCACGCAAGGGTCGGCGGAGAAGAGGAGGAAGAGCGACCAGACCGTAGCCTTCTCCGGGTCGTGGACGTGGTCGTAGTGGTGATGGACGTGGCCGTGGAGGTGGGCGCCCGCAGCGCGGCGGAGCCCCCAGGCGGCGTAGGCCAGGCCGAAGAAGATGAGGAGGATGCCGGCCCAGGCCTCCATCCGCCGGCCGACCGACTGCAGGACTTCCATTCCGAAGAAGAGCCCGAGGAGCCCGAGGAGCGCCGAGGCCGTGACGTGGCCGAAGCCGCAGAGGAGGGTGACCCGGGCCGTGCGGGCCGCCGACCAGCCGCGGGCCCGCGCCACGGCGGCGAAGGGCGCCCAGTGGTCGGGGGCGAGCGAGTGGAGGGCCGCGACCGAGACCGCGGCCGTCGCGAGCGCCGTGAAAACCCCTCCCCCGCTCACCGGTGCTCCGAGAGGAGGGAGGTCCGGGGCTCGGCAGCGGAGAGGAGCCTGCGATCGGTCAGGCGAAACAGCATGCCGGTACTCTAACGGCTTGGGGGCCCACTCGCCAATCTCTCCCGCAGCAATCCCACCAGATCCGGTTGGGAGAGGAGCATGGACCGACAGTTTTCAACCGGCTGCAGGGGCCCACGGTAGCCGCTGATGCACCGCGGCAAAGCTCGCGCCGAGATCCCGCGCCAGTGTGCGGACCCGCGGCGCGAGCAGCAGGCTGTAGTGATCCCCTGCGGCGGTATGGAGGGTGAGGCGGCCGGCCGCGATCCGCTGCCAAACCTTGAGGCGCCCCTCGCGGTCCGCGCCCTCTTCCGCCAGCCAGAGGTCGATCGGGCTCGTCACGCCCGGCGCGCCATAGGCGAAAGCCGCCTGAACGTTGGTTTTGAACAAGTGGAGAAGCCGGCGCACCTGCGCCGGATCGGCCCCCCGAGGCAGGGCCCCGGCGCCCTCGGCACGGACGAGGAGGAGGTCGAGGCGGGCCTCGGGGGCGAGCGGTACGAGGTCGGTCGCGTCGAGGATGATCGGCGCGCCGGCCATACCCCCCAGATCGCGGGCGAGAAGGAGGAGAGCTGAGACGTCGTCAAGCTCGGCACCCTCCGGAAATTCGCTGCCACCGGCCACTCCCGGGGTCGT
>JAXDLD010000259.1:0-6397 GCA_034666805.1 Acidobacteriota bacterium | reverse complement strand
CCCCCGGCTCCGCTCGACCGCTAAGTTGCGCTTGTAGCCGGCCGAGCCGCGGACCGGCAGGTGGAGGTAGACGATCCGCTCGTCGGCCGGGAGGAGACCGGCGGCGGAGACCGGGCCGTCGTCGACGATCACCAGCTCCCGGTCGGGATAGTCCTGGCGCAGGAAACAGCGGACCGCCTGGGAGAGGAAACGGCGGCGGTCGGCGCCGGTCGGCATGATGCAGGAGACCCGGCCGCGGACAGGCTCGGCGGATGCGCTCGGCACCGGGACCGCGGAGAGGGGCGGAGCTGGACGATGCGCCGCCGGGGCGTCGCCGGCCAGGAGCTGACGGACGAGGTCGCCTGACGCGGGCCGCCAGCCCGGGACCGCCGATCGCCGGGAATTGGTGTTGCCGGCGTGCAGGGAGGCGACGTAGAGGGTGAGATCGGAAAGAGGGAGCAGCCGCTTCGGGCGGGCGCTCCAGAGGAACTGGGTGTCCTCCCCCACGCTGGTGTCGGGGAAGGGGTTTTCCTCCCAGAGCGACTTGCGGTAACAGAGGGTCGCCCCGGCGAGCCAGACGCGGTCGGTCCCCGGGTAGGCGTACTCCCAGGACTCATCCGCCGCGAGGTCGTGGAAGTAGAGCCGGGGCAGGCCGGAGATCTCCACGTCGGTGGAAACAAGCGCCTCGGCCTGGACCCGGATGCGGCGGTCGGCCATCCAGTCGTCGTCGTCCCAGTGGAGGATGATCTCGCCTCGCGCCTCGGCGCAGGCCAGGTTGCGCTTGGCGCCGACGCTCCGCTTGCCGTCGAGCGCCAGATAGAGGATGCGGGGATCGGCGGGGATCAGGTCCGCCACCCGGTCGGTGCCGTCGTCGACGACGATCAGCTCGGCGTTCGGGTAATCCTGACGGAGGAATTGATCGATCGCCCGCGGCACGAAGGCGCGCCGGTCCGCGGTCGGCATGATGCAGGAGACCAGGGGGGAGGGACGCGAGATCGGGAGGGCTTCGTGGCGGGGCGGAGGAGAGGAGGCCTTGCGCACGACCATGAGGCTCCGCGCGAGCTGGATCCTCTCGTACTTCCCGCCGGCCAAAAGCTCGTCGACGAAGGCGCGGACCCCCGGGTAGTACTCGGCGTAGTCGTGGAAGGCGACGTAGGCGCCGGGGACGAGCGCCGCCTCAAAATGCAGGAAATCGCGGGCGACGTTGACGTAGTCGTGCAGGCCGTCGACCAGGAGAAGATGGATGGACCCCTCCCAGGCGACCTCGTAGGAGCATTTCTGGACGACCTCGACCGTGCCTTCCAGGCGGGCCTGGGCGAGATGGGCGCGGAGCTGGTCGAGCGTCGGAGCTTTCGACTCCAGCCCCTGGTCGAGGGCGCCGACCTGGCCCTGGTGGGGATCGATGGCGACTACCCTCGCGGCGGGACGGACCGCCTGGGCGACGCTCCCCAGGAGGACCGTCGAGCGGCCGCAGTAGCTGCCGATCTCGACCATCGTGGGCGCGCCCGGCTCGGAAGCCTCGGGGGCCGGGGCGAGCGCCCGGGTCGCGGCGGCGATCAGGAGGTCGGCCTCCTCGTCCTCCAGCCAGCCGGGGATGGCGCGGATTCGCGCCAGGATGGCGAACGTCGAGAGCAGCCCGGAGCCGGCGGTGGCCGGCGCCGCGCCGGCGGCCGGGGACCGGTAGTGGTCGTAGCGCTCCCGCACCCGCCGGCGCAGGGGGTCGTCGTAGCGCCGCGGCACCGGATGGAGCCAGAAGACCTCCGGCCGGGTGAGCGCCTCGTCGACCTGTGCCGCGCTGTAGGTCTGCCGGAACTGGGTGTAGTCGTAGCTCGCCGGGTGGGCGGCGACCTCGTATCCCAGGAGGGCGACCAGGGTGGGGAGGAGCACCTCCTCGGTCGCCCAGATCCGGCTGCTCCTAAGGATCGCCGGGAGCTCCGGGTCGCGATCGTAGAGCGCCACGAGGTCGCGCGCCGCCGCCGCTGTGAAGACCGTCGCCGGCCAGAAGGACCAGTGGACGAAGGCCTCCTCGCCGCGCGCGAAGCGGGAGAGCCAGGGCCGCCAGAGGTCGATCTCGCGGTAGGCCGCGGCGGCCGGGCCGACCCGGCTGTTCAACGGCTGCCGGCCCGGCGTGTTGCCGAGGAGCCCCACTCCGCTCCTCCCAGCGAGCGCCGCCGCCAGGGCTTCCGAGTAACCGGGGCGGACTAAGAGCTGGTCGGAGTCGACGACGGTCAGGGTGTCGAAGGGGATATGGGAGAGCGCGTAGCGCATCGAGTCGAGGGCGAAGTCGTGCAGCCTCCCCCACTCGAGCGGGCGCGGGCGGGGATGGATCACGGCGCCATAGCGCGCGAAGGGGAAGGCTTCGAGGAGGCCGCCCCCCCTGCCGCCGTCATAGAGCAGGACCGCGGAATCCGGGTCGAGCCGGCTTAGGTTCCGCACCAGGTCGACGACGCACTCCGGGCTCTCGTGCACCAGGCAGGCGAAGAGGTTCCGGAGCGCGGCCATCGGCTCTCAGGTGAACTCGACCCGGACGGCGGCGTCGCGCACGTAGGGGTCCGCGTTGAAGATCTGGACCGTCGCCAGGCGCTTCGCCTTCTCCGAGTAGAGGCGGAAGGAGGCCTTGCCGGAGGCGAGCTTGATCGACCGGATCTCCTTATTACCGCTGTCGTCGCGCAAGGTGCCGTGGTCGGTGCGCAGCCAGAAGGTGTCGTTATCTCGCTTGCGCTCGAGCGGCTTACCCGGCTCGGAGAGCTTCGCCAGGTGAAGGGTGACGAAGGACTCGCCATCCCCCGGGATCAGCGCGGCGCCGTCGACGGGATGGGACTCTTGGGCGTCGGTGGTGACGACGAGCGTCGCGGTCTCCGGCGTCTCGTCGACCAGCTCCAATTCGCCGTCCTTCCCGGGACGGGCGAACGCATGACCCAGCGAGATCGCCTGGGAGCGCCCGAAGAGAGCCCCCTGCTGCTGGACCTGGAAGGCATCGTAGCCCGCGAGGTCCTCCCGCTCGACCAGGCCTTCGACGACCTCCCGGAGGGCGACCTCCCGGCTGACGTCCACCGTCGAATCGGCGCTCGCGCCGACCACCTTGCCATCCGACTTCCTGAACACGATCCACATGGAGACCTCCAGTCTCGGGTCGCTGGGTTAGCTGGTGCTGGGTCCGCCCGGTGGGGCCCCTCCACCCCCGCCGTCCCCAGGCACGCCCATGCAGAAGAGGGCGAGGTTCAGGGTGAACGTCTTGATCGGGGTGCTGCCGGCCGCCGTGGCCGTGTTGAAGGTGAGCACCAGGTTGGTGCCGGAGATGCTGCCGACCTTGACCGACACGGTGAGATCGAGAGGGGGCGAGGAGGTCGAGTCGTTGAAGGAGGCGATCGCGATCGCGTTCCCGTTGCTCTGGGTCGGGCTCGGGCTCGCGGAGACGAGCACTCCGGTACTGCCGCGCTGGATCGCCGGACCGAAACAGTACTGGATGTAGGTCGGCGGCTGCGGCGGGGGGATGACGGGGCCCAGCGCGGCCGAACGGGTGGCGGCGGCGGCCCCGGGGAACGGAGGGCCGACCGTAGCAGCGGCCTTCAAGTCGGCGAACCCGGTGATGACGCCGCCGAACTGGAGGTTGCCGTTCAAGGTGGCGAAGCACTGGCCGGAGATCCAGGCGATCCGGGGCTGGAAGGTGAGCGGCACGGTCACCGTCGAGCCGTTGGCGTTGGCGGCCGTCCACGAGAGATAGGAGATGCTGCGCTGGCCGAGGTCGTAGTCGGCGAGCGCCAGGGCGCCGACCTGCGCCGCCGTCGTCGCGTGCGGATTGTTGGTCAGGCCCGAGTGGTTCTCGGAGATGGTGATCTTCTTGCCGGCGGTGTCGGCACCGATGAGGATCGCCCCGCTCGGGGCAAGGGCGACGTTCCCTCCAGGGTTCGAAACGCCGGCCACGCTCGCCAGGGCGCCGACCTGCGCCGCCGTCGTCCCGTGCGGGTTGCTCTTGTCGGCGAGATGGGCGGCGACGCTCTGGCCGGTCGCGCCGACCTTGACGTCGGTGCTGACCACGAGCGTGCCCGCGAGGTCGGCCTCTTTGGCGGCGTTGGAGGTCAAGACCGGCCATTGCGTGGAATCGAGGCCGTTCGCGAGGCGCAGGATCTGGACCGGGATGTCGGTCCCCACCCGCGAGCCGGCGGCGACTCTGGGGGTGAAGTCGAGGCTGCCGGTCAAGGTGCCGCTCCCGCTGATCGCTAGGCGGGCGAGCCGGATGGAGAGGTCGGCCGGCGGGGCGTTGGCGTCGTCAATGACGAGCTGTACGTTGGGCCGCTCCTGCAAGCGCGTGTTGCCGCTCCCGCCCACCGTCGCCGGGTCCGTGGTGGTCTCGGCGTAGGAGATGACGACGAGCACCGTCTTGCCAAGGAGGGACGGCTGATTGAGGGGCAGGGTCCGGGTGTCGCCCTGGGGGAGGACGATCTGCTGGCCCAGGCCGTCGATCGCCGTGCCCGGCGAGACGGTGACCGTGTTTCCCCCCTGCACGGCCACGGCGAGCCCCTCGGCGATGCCGGCGGTGTGCATCAACCGGTTGTGACGCCGCTGCCGTTCCAGGTGGTAGGCCTGCTCGGCGTTGAAGTCGGCGTCCTGCAGGAACTGGCCGTTGAAGTAGTGCAATCGCTTGTCGATATCTGCCATCTGAAAATCTCCTTGATCTCGCTCCCGGCTTCTAGACCGCGTCTCCGAGCACGGTGTCCAGGCCGACGGTCGAATGGACGTTGATCCGCATCGTCGGCACCTGGAGGTGGAGGTCGTAATAAGTGTGAGCAGGCTTTTCCGCGTCGATGATGGCGTGGAGGATCGTCCGCTTGCGCTCGAGGTCGGCGGCGCCGGAGGCGGTGATCAGCGCCTCGACGAGGAAGTAGTGGGGCGGGCCGCCGCCGAGCGCCGTGTCGCCGCCGACGATGGAGGTCACGCCGACCGTGAACGGGCTCTCGAACTCGGAGATCCGGATGCTGTCGGCCAGGAGTCCGGTGTAGGCCGAGAGGAGCTGGCGGAGGCCCTCTTTCGTCCCCCGCCGCTTGTAGGAGGAGACGATCTCCGCCAGGATCCGCCGCCGCTCCTCGTCGTTCCAGTCGCCGCGCAGGGTCAAGGCCACCCAGCCGGACAGCCATGAGAGGAAGCCGGAGGGCGCCCGTTCGGCCTCCGGGCGGCCCGGGCCGGGGTCGAAGTAGCGGTGAGCCCCGGCGAGCAGGGTGGCGCCGGTGGCGGGATCGACGATCCCCTCCAGGATCTCCTCGATCCCCGGGCTCTCGCGGTCGCCGAGGCCGGAGAGGACCTTCTCGAAGGCGAGCAGGAAGCGGCCCAGGAAGTCGGGGCGGCCGCTCTCGGCCTCCTCCCGGTAGATCGCCGGCAGGAAGTCGAGATAGCTGCTGATCCGGGTGTCGTCGCTCATGGCAGGTCCTTATGCCGGGTCAGGAGACCGCGACCGTGAGGCTCCAGTCCACCAGCTCCCCGGCCGCGACGTGGACTCCCACCACGGTGCCCGGTCCATGGAACAGCCGGTCGGAGGGGCTGAAGGTGACGCCGGTCCTGACGATATGGGGGCCGTCGGGGGACGCCGCCACCGCGGCCGCGATGTCGGTGTTTCGGATGTCCCGCGGGCCGCTGCCATCCGGCCCGCCGAGGAGCGGGTGGAAGAGGGGCAGGACCGCGGCCTGGACGCGCTGCCGCGCCGCCGCCGGCGCCAGGGCGTAGTCCGGCTGGAAGACGACCTCGATCCGCACCCGGACCGGCACGAAGGCAGTGCCGACGACGATCTGCCGCTCGAGCTGCCGCGGATCGATCCGCGGCCAGGGCAGGTGGTGGGCCTCGAGGGCGAGTCCGATCGCGTCGCCGCTCTCGTGCCAGAGGGGCGTCGCCGGCACCGCGCGGAGGCCGTCGGGGAAGGTCTCTTTTGAGACCGGCTCCGGCCAGACGCTCGCCAGGCGGACGTCGACGACGTAGTCGACTCCCGGCACCCCTTCGAGGAGCTGGTACACCTCGGAGACGTAGACGTCGCGGCCGAAAGGCCAGCCGCCGCCGCCGCTCCCATCACCGCCGCCGGTCAACGGGTCGAGGAAGCCGTCGATCGCGGCCTTGACCTCTCGGCGCACGTCGCCGGCCGGCACGTCGGGCCGCGCGGCGAGGACGATCGTGGGCTGGACCGGGACGTAGATGGGGCCGACGACGACGTTGCGCACGGTCAGCAGCCGGCGCGGCTCGAGGTAGGCCTGGATGTCCTTCAGGAGCTGCGGATCGGGAATCGGGGGGAGCGCCGGCGTCGGCGACGCAGGGGCCGGAGCGGGGCGGGCCGGCACCACGATGACGCTGACGTAGCCCGGCCGGGGCGCCGTGCGGGCCGCCTCGGCCAGGGCGTCCAGGTTGCGGCGCGGCACCGAACGCGCCCGCATCACCC
>JAXDLD010000258.1:0-42576 GCA_034666805.1 Acidobacteriota bacterium | reverse complement strand
ACGAGGGTCGAGGCGCCGACCCCCAGGAGGCGGACGGGGCGGCGGGCGGCCTCGGTCCGGCGCAGGAGGTCCTTGGCGCAGGCGGTGATCGTCGGCGCGTCGGTCACCGGGTAGGAGAGGGTGCGCGAGCGGGTGACGGTCGTGAAGTCGTCGTAGCGCACCTTCAAGGTGATGGTGCAGGCGGCGAGGCCGTTCTTGCCGAGCGCCGCCGCCACCTGGGCGCCCATGCCGTCGAGCTCCGCCTCCATCTGCTCCAGGGTGACGAGGTCGACCCGGTAGGTGCTCTCGGTCGAGAGGCTCTTGGTCTCCTGGTGGGCCTCGACCGGGCGTAGGTCGATACCGTGGGCGAACTCGTGGAGGGTGCGCCCGTGGCGGCCGAAGCGGCCGGTCAGCTCTTCGACTGGCACGGCCCGCAGGTCGGCGACGGTCGCGATCCCCATCCCGGAAAGGACCTTCTCGGTCGCCGGGCCCACCCCGTGGAGCCGCCGCACCGGCAGGGGAGCGAGGAAGGCCAGGACCTTCTGCGGCGGCACCACGGTCAGGCCGTCCGGCTTGTGGAAGTCCGAGGCGATCTTGGCGATCAGCCGGTTGGGGCCGACCCCCACCGAGACGGTGAGCCCGCGCTCCTCCCGCACCCGGCGGCGGATCTCGCGCGCCACCCGGGTGGCGGTGCCGAAGGCCTCCAGCCGGCCGGTGAGATCGAGGTAGGCCTCGTCGAGCGACACGGTCTGGACGATGGGAGTGAGCTCTCTGTAGATGGCGAAGATCTTCTCCGACTCCTTCCTGTAGCGCCGGAAGTCGGGCGGGAGGAAGATCACCTGCGGGCAGAGCCGCTTGGCGCGGGAGGAGGGCATTGCCGAGTGGATGCCGAAGCGCCGCGCCTCGTAGCTCGCCGCCGCCACCACCCCGCGCCCCTCCGGCTCGCCGCCGATCACCACCGGCTTGCCGGCGAGCGTCGGGTCGTCGCGCATGTGGACCGCGGCGTAGAAGCAGTCCATGTCGCAGTGGAGGACCCGGCGGACCTCGGAATCTCCCTCTTGCTGTCCATCTTCGCTCGCCATCTTCGTCCTGACAATGTCGCCGATTTCCCTTCAGGGTGGAAGGTGGCGTTGTCGAAAAGATACAATGTTAGGGGAAACCACATCTTCCCCAGCACCCCGGTCCCCCGCGCCGGGTGCAGTCCGGAACGGTCACGCGCGGGAAAGCATCCATGCGGACGAGCCGACTCCACCCCCCCAGCCGCCTCCCGGCGCCGATCCTGCGCTGGCGGGCGCTCCTCGTCCTGCTGGCCGCCGTCGCCCTCCAGCCGGGAGGCCCGGCCCACGGCGGCACCTCCCCGGAGCTCATCCCCGGCCAGGAGCTGACGCGCGAGCTCGCCGGGGGCGAGAGCCACCGTTACCCGTTCTCCCTCGCCGCGGGACAGCTCCTGCGCGCCATCGTGGAGGAGGAGGGGATCGACGTCGTGGTCACCCTGCTCGACCCGGCGGGCCAGGAGGTGGTTCACGTCGACGGACCCAACCGGCCCCACGAGGACGAAGACCTGGCGGCGATCGCCGTGCAGGCTGGTAGCCATCAGCTAGAAGTGCGGTCGGACCCCCGAGCGAAGCCCGGCCGCTATCGCATCCGGGTCGAGCTGCGCCAGGCCGGTGACGACGACCGCACCCGGGTCGAGGCGGTGCGCCTCACCCAGGATGCGGTCGATCTCATGAGTAAGAAGGTCGAGGACGTCGAGGATTCATTACGCCAGCAGATTGCGAAACGCGAGCGGGCCCTGGTCCTCTGGCATCGGCTGGGCGAGCGCGGGCACGAGGCCGCGACTCTCTACCAGCTGGGGACCGCACGCAGCCAGCTCCGGGACCCGGAGAGGGCCGCCGGCGACCTCCAGCAGGCGGTAGACCTGTGGCGGGCGATCGGGGCGAAGGGCAACCTGGCGGACGCTTTGAACCAGCTCGCGTCGATCGAAAAGAGGCTCGACCGCCAAGGGGAGGCACGGCAACACTTCGAGGAGGCCCTGCCGCTGCTCGCCGGCGCAGGGGACGATGCCCAGCGCCTCAAGGTGGACGTCTTGAACAACCTCGGGAGCCTCCTGATCGACCTCGGCCAGCCGCGGGCGGCCGTAGAGCGGCTGACAGCCGCCCTGGCGCTCGCCCACACCCTCCACGACACTGCCTCCGAGGCCAACCTTCTGGTGAACCTGGGGTCAGCCCACACCGACCTCTCCGATCGCCAAGCGGCCTTGGACTGTTACCTTCAGGGGCTCGACCTGGCGCGGAAGACGAAAGACGACCTTCGCCAGGCAGCGGCGCTCAACAACCTGGGCGAGCTCTATGACTCGCTGGGAGACTGGGACAAGGCCCTCGGCTACTACCAGCAGGCCCGGGATCTCGACCGCAAGCTGAAAGACAGCCCGAAGGAGGCGCGGACCCTCAACAACATCGGTCTCGCCTACCAGCGGCTCGAGGACCCCCGCTCGGCGCGGAAGGCCTATGAAGAGGCGGTCCGGCTCGCCCGGGAAAAAAACGACAGCCGGTCGGCCGAGGCACCGGCGCTCAACAACCTCGGCTTTCTCGACGTCAGCCAGGGCCGGCCGGAGGCCGCGCTCGCGGAGAGCCGCCGGGCCCTGGCGCTCGCCGCCGGCAACAGCGGGGTCGAGGCCGCCGCCCTGCACGCGATGGGCGCCGCCCATCGCGCGCTCCACCAGCTCGACGAGGCGGAGGCCGAACTCCGGCGCGCCCGCGAGATCAGCCGCAGCCATGAGGACTTGAGCCGGGCGGCCAACGTCACCCTGACCCTCGCCCGGCTGGCGCGGGATCGCGGCGACCTCGACGCTGCCCGGGCCGAGATCGAGGACGCCATCCGCACCGTCGAGTCGCTGCGTACCCGGGTCGTCTCCCCCGATCTCCGTGCCGTCTTCCTCGCCTCCAAAGAGGATTACTACGCGCTCGAAATCGATACCCTGATGGCCCTCCACACCGCCCATCCGGAGGGCGGCTATGCTGCCGCGGCCCTGGCGGCGAGCGAGCAGGCGCGGGCGAGGAGCCTGCTCGAGATCCTCAACATCTCGGGCGCCGACCTGCGCCGGGGGCTCCCGCCGGCGCTCCTCGAGCGCGAGAGCCGGGTGAGCGACGCGGTGTCGACGGCGGGGCGCCGCCGGTCGTGGCTGCTGAGCGAGACGCAACCCGACCCCGCGGCCCTCGAGACCGCGAACCGGGAGCTGAACGCGGCCATCGAGGAGTACCAGCAGGTCGAGGCGGTCCTGCGGGCGAGCAGCCCGCGCTACGCCGCCTTGACCGCGCCCAAGCCGCTGGCTCTCCCCGAGATCCAGGCGCTCCTCGACGACGGGACTCTCCTCCTCGAGTACGCGCTGGGGGACGAGCGGAGCTATCTCTGGGCGGTCACAGGGGCGACCGTCACGAGCTTCGCCCTGCCGCCCAGGAAGGAGATCGAAGAGGTGGCCCGGCGCTTCTACAACGGGCTTAAGGCTCACCTGCGGGACGGGAAGCGCGCCGACGTCGAGGCAGCGGAGGCCGCCCGGCAGCTCTCCCTCCTGGTTCTCGGACCGGCCGCCGGGCTGCTCGCCGAGCGCCGTCTGCTGGTGGTGAGTGATGGCGCCTTGCAGTACGTTCCCTTCGCGGCCCTGCCCGCCCCGGACGCCGCCGGCTCGCCGCCTCTCGTCGTGCGGCACGAGATCGTGAGCCTCCCCTCGGCCTCGGTGCTCGCCGTGCTGCGCCAGCAGTGGGCCGGGCGCCAGGAGCCGCCCCTGACCCTGGCCGTGCTCGCCGACCCGGTCTTCCAGAGCCGGGACGAGCGGGTGCCGAAAGGCCACGTGCCCGCCGTCGCCGGAGCGCCGCCGGCCCTCGCCCAGCGCGTCCTGCCCGGTGAGCCGCGCAGGGGCGACCGCGATTGCAACTCCGCGAGCTTCGCCCGGTTGCGATACTCGCGGCTCGAAGCGGAGGAGATCGCCAAGCTCGTGCCGGCGGAGCGCCGGCTGGTGGCGCTCGACTTCGACGCCTCGCTCCAGAAGGCGACCAGCGGCGACCTCGCCCGCTACCGGCTGGTGCACTTCGCCACCCACGGCTGCATCGACAGCCAGCACCCGGAGCTCTCCGGTCTCGTGCTCTCCCTGGTCGACGAGAAAGGGCAGCCGCAGAAGGGGCTCCTCTTGCTCAGCGACATCTATCGGCTCGAGCTCCACGCCGACCTCGTGGTGCTCTCGGCCTGCCAGACCGCTCTCGGCAAGGAGATCCGGGGCGAAGGGTTGATCGGCTTGACCCGCGGCTTCATGCACGCCGGGGCGGCACGGGTCCTGGCCAGCCTGTGGAGCGTCGAGGACCGCGCGACCTCGGAGCTGATGCAGCGGTTCTACCGGGGCATGCTGAAGGAGGGCCAGCGCCCGGCGGCGGCCCTGCGCCAGGCCCAGCTCGCCATGCTGGGCGAGAAGCGCTCGGCCCAACCCTACTTCTGGGCCGGCTTCACCCTGGAAGGGGATTGGCGGTGAGCGGCGGCCGCCGGCCCGGAGCTTCCCTTCGCTCCGGGCGCTCCGGCCTCTCGCAGGAGGCCTTCGAGAGTCTCCTCGCCCAGCTCGGCCCCGACCGCGACCGGGCCGGGGAACACTACGAGAGCATCCGCCGCCGGCTCGTGCGCCTGTTCGAATGGCGGGGCTGCGAGTTCCCCGAGGAGCTAGCGGACGAGACCTTCAACCGGGTCGCCCGGCGCCTGGCCGAGGGGCTGACGATCCAGTCCCAGGACCCTTACAGCTTCTTCTGCGGCGTGGCCCACCTGCTCCACAAGGAGGTTCTGCGCGAACGCGCCCGAGAGCGCGAGGCCCAGGAGAGCGGCGATTGGCCCCCCTATTCGCCCCCGGAAGGGGAGGAGCCGGAGGACCGGCGGCTCGGTTGTATCCGCTTCTGTCTCGGCCAGCTCCCCGCCGATCAGCGCCAGCTCATCCTCGACTACCACCAGGGCGAGGACCGCATCCGCAGCCGCCAGCGGCTCTCCCTGACCCTCGGCCTGCCTTTGAACGCGCTCCGCATCCGGGTCCACCGCGTGCGCCGCCAACTCGGGGACTGCCTGGCGCTCTGCCTGGAGCAGGCAAGGCGGGGATGACGGGGGTGAAACGTTTTCATCGCTCGTGACACTCCTCATTGGAACGAGCGGGAGACCGTGATATGAGCGAGACGAGCGACTACCTGGAACTGAGACTCTACCTCCTGGGACAGCAGCCCGAGGAGGAAGCGGACCGCCTGGAACGGCGGCTGCTGCTCGACGAAGACCTCTTCGAGCTGGCCGAGGCGGCCGAGGCCGAGCTCCTCGACGAGTGCGTCCGGGGCGAGCTCGCCCCCGCCCTCTGCGAGCCGCTCACCCGCCGGCTCGCCGCCTCGCCGGGCGGCCGGGTCCGCCTCACCCGGGCCCGGAGTCTGGCGGTGGCCGTCGCCGCCACCCCCGCCGCCCCCGCGATGACCGACCGGCCCGCACCGGTGCCGGTCCTGCCGTTCCGGCGCCCGGGTCTCCTCTCGCGTCCCGCCGTGCGCGTCGCCATCGCTGCCGGCCTCGCCGGCCTGATCGTCTTCGCCTGGCAGGTGGAACGGACGCTCCAGCCGCGCGCGCCGCAGACCATCGCCCAGGCCGCACCGCCGGACGTGCTCCGGGGGACCACGCCGGCACCGGCTCCGGCGCTTCCCATCTCACCCCAGAATCCCCCGAGCACCCCGCCGCAGCCGGCGGCCCCCGCCGCCCCAGCCCTGCCACCGGTGCGCGCAGAGAAGCCGCGATCGAGGAGAGCTCCAGCCGCCGCCGTGCTCGTGCTGCAAGTGGCGATGACGACGCGCGGCGACGAGGAGGAATCGCCGAACGTCCTCCACATCGTCTCCCCGGATCAACCGATCGAGATCCAACTCACGCTCGAAGAGGGAGAGCCCTACTCCTCCTATGAGGTGTCGATCGGCCGGGAGGAGGACGGACAAGCGGTCTGGACGCGGAGCGGCCTCACGCCGGCGTCCGGCTCGCGCTTGAAGATCCGGCCTCCGGCGCGCGACCTCGCCGACGGGAGCTACCTCGTAACGCTCAAGGGAGTGACCCCGGAAGGGGCCTCCGAGGCGGTGGGGTACCCCCGCTTCCAGGTCGTGCGGCCCTGAACGTTCTCGTGCGGTCTTAACCCGCCCTCCGCCGGTGGATCCACCTGGTGGCGGGCCGTACCGAAGGGAGGGATACCCAAGATGGATGTCTCCAACTCAACCGGTCAGGACACCCAGTACAGAGTCGCCAATGGAGGCGCCAAGGCGCAGACCAATGACTGGCAGCTGCTGCCGAAACAGTCGCGCCACCAGTGCTCCGATCCCACAACCGCCTTTACCATCGAGTTCAGGCTGGCCGACGGGACTCTCGTCTCCCACTCCTTCAACCATCCCAAGGCTGCCGTCGAGCTGGTGAAGGACGGGAACAACTACAAGATCAAAGGGATCAGGACCGCGGCCTAGAGCCTCGTCCGGGTGGGCCGCCCCGTGCGGCGGGCCCACCCCTTTTTCTCCCGCCCGCTTTCTCCCGCCCCTTCTTCCGCTCTTTCTCACAAAGTCCCCGTGAAATGTTTTCGGCCGGTCCGTCACTCCATTATGAAACATGGCAGAGACGAGACTCATGCCCATGCTTACCCCAGCCCCCGCCCCCCTGCGGCGAACCAGGCCCCGGCATCACCGGCGTCCGCTTCTCCAAGCAGAAAGGCCGGCCCCCCGGCCGGTCCTGCCGGATGAGACCCAGAGTCTGAGACCGCAGGCGGTGGTGGGGGCTCTTTTTCAACCTCCACCCCCAGCCCTCAAGCCGCCGGCCCCCAAAGAGGACGAACGGACGGCGGTCACCCTGCCGCCGGCGCGCTCCCCCGGCCGGGTCCACGGCGTCAGCGGCAGCGACGACCGCCTCGGCGCCCCCGAGAGGGAGTTCCTGGGCCTCTTCGTGATCGCCTTGGGCCTCGAGGCTGCCGCCCTCCTCTTCGGCGGGGACGCGCTCTCCACCGCCGACCGCCTGCTCTCCGGGGTGGTCCTCCTCTCCGGCCTCGGCATGCTGATCCTGGGCTACGCCTCCCGGGCGCAGACACCGGCCGGCCGGGATTAAGAGAGCCGGACCCTACCCGCCGCCGCCGCCGCCGGAGTGGATGCCGCCCTCGGTCATCCCCCGGGGATCGAGCGCCTCGGCGAGCTCGGCCTCGGGGAGGAGCTTCTTCTCGCGCACCAGCTCGCGCACCGTGCGGCCGGTCTTGACCGATTCCTTGGCGATCTCGGCGGCGGCGTCGTAGCCGATCTTCGGCACCAGCGAGGTCACCATGGCGAGCGAGCGCTCGACGAGATCGAGGCAGCGCTCGCGGTTGGCCTCGATCCCCGCCACGCAGTTGTCGGCCAGGAGACGCGAGACGTTGGCGAGGATCTCGATCGACTGCAGCAGGTTGTAGGCGAGGACCGGCATCATGACGTTGAGCTCGAAGACCCCGGACATGCCGGCGAGCGTGATGGTGGCGTCGTTGCCCACCACCTGGGCGGCCACCATCAAGACCGCCTCGGGGATGACCGGGTTGACCTTCCCCGGCATGATCGAGCTGCCCGGCTGGAGGCTGGGGATGGCGATCTCGCCGATCCCGCAGCGCGGCCCCGACGCCAGCCAGCGGATGTCGTTGGCGATCTTGGTGAGCGAGACGGCGATCGTTTTCAGCATCCCGGAGGTCTCGACCGCGGCGTCCTTGGCGGCCATGGCCTCGAAGCGGTTGGGGGCGGGAACGAACGGGTGGCCGGTCGCCCCGGCGAGCCGGAGGATGACCTGCGGCGCGAAGTCCGGCGGGGCATTGAGTCCCGTGCCCACCGCCGTACCCCCCAGGGTCAGCTCGGCCAGGCGGGGCTGGGCGGCGCGCAGCCGGGCGAGGCCGTTGGCGATCTGCTGGGCGTAGCCCGAGAACTCCTGGCCGAGGCGCACCGGGACGGCGTCCTGGAGATGGGTGCGGCCGATCTTGACCACCGGGTCGAGCTCGGCGGCCTTGGCGGCCAGGGCCTCGTGCAGCCGGGCGAGGGCCGGCACCAGATCCTCCTCGATCGCCCCATAGGCCGAGACGTGAATGGCGGTGGGGATGACGTCGTTGCTCGACTGGCTGGCGTTGACGTGGTCGTTGGGGTGGACCTTCTTGCTGCCGATCTTGCCGCCGAGGAGCTCGATCGCGCGGTTGGCGATGACCTCGTTGGCGTTCATGTTGGTCGAGGTGGCGGAGCCGGTCTGGAAGATGTCGAGGGGGAAGTGCTCGTCAAGCTTGCCGTCGACGACCTCCCACGCCGCCTTGCGGACGGCCTCGGCGACGTCCCCGGGAACGAGCCCCAGCTCCTCGTTGACCGCCGCCGCCTCGCGCTTGATGGCGCCGAGCGCCGCGATGAACCGGCGCGGGAAGCGCAGCCCCGAGACCGGGAAGTTCCGCCGCGCCCGCTCCGTCTGGGCGCCGTAGTACGCCCCGGCGGGCACCTCCACCTCGCCGAGGCTGTCCTTTTCGATCCGTGTGTCGCTCATGCTCTCTTCCTCCGGGGCGGTATGGTACTGGAGAGGAGAGGGGGTGTCGAAGGTGGCATCCGGCGAATTGGAAATTGAATCGCCAATCAGCCGAGTAAAAGTTAGCCGCGCACTCTTCTATGCCGTCTCCTGGGAGCGCTGGCGTCCTCGCCGGCTTCGTCTCCCGGCTGGCCGTCGTCGCGAGGCGGAGCGCGGCGGTTGGTGGCAGGAAAGCGGTCTCCGCGTGAGCAGGGGCGGTCGCTGCCCCTCCGCAACCTGCCACGGCGTGCACAGGGGCAGTCGCCGCCCCTCTGCAATCTGTCCCGGCGTGCGCAGGGGCAGTCGCTGCCCCTCTGCAATCCGTCACCGCGTGCGCAGGGGCGGTCACTGCCCCTCTGCAATCCGTCACCGCGTGCGCAGGGGCAGTCGCTGCCCTTCCGCCATTCGTCACGGTGTGCAGGCAGGCGGTCCCGGCCCCTCTGCTCTCGATCGACGTGGGCTCGGCGGCGGTACCCGCGTGAAGGCGCGGGGAAGGGAGCTGCCGGCGCGCGCCCTTCCCCGCATCGGTACCGCCTTACGCCGGCTGGCGCCGCGCGCGGATTCGGCCGACCTGCTCCTCGGCGCCCGGGCCGGCGGCTTCGAGCAGAGTGGCGAGCGCCCACGGCGAGCGGACGATCGCCTCCAACAGGTGGAGCCCTTCCGCCCATCGCGGCTCGTAGCGATCGAGCCAGCCGGCGATCTGCGACCCTAGGTGAGAGCGACAGAGCTATCGAGGTAGATCAACGGTCAGCCCGGTCTCGATCCAGCTCTTCGAGCAACTCCTTCGTCGGGGCGACCGGATGGCGCGGCGGCGGCTCCCCCGATGCGTCGGCTGCCGGGGTGATCCACCCTTTCCGGACGGCTTCGGCGAGGGCAGGATTGGTGAGGAAAGAGCTTTGCGTCTCGCGAGGAGGATTCAGCTCGGCGATCACAGAACCACGGCCGTATTCACCGGCATCTTGCCCGTGTACAGCATGGCGAACCGTTTGGGCCGAAGCTCCACCGCTTTCCGATAGACCTCGTCCCGGTCCTTGCTGTGCCAGCGAACCGTCCCAGCCTGCACTTCCAGCGCCTCGTTGGTCTCTGGGTCTTCGACTAGAACCCATTCGGAGGCGAATTGGGCCTCGATCTGCGCGACGGTGAGGACGTTATTCATCCGCTGGTTCTCCCATCCGCGATTATAGACCCTTCCGCCGGCCTCGTCGCCGGCAGCCCGTCACCGCGGTCGGCGCAGAGCTTTCCGGAGCAGCGCGATCTGCCCGCCGTGATAGGCGTTGTGCTGGATGAGGCCGTTGATCATCCCGCGGAAGGTGCCGCCGGTGCCCAGGGCGGGGTCGCGGTCGAGGGAGCCGTCCGGGTGGTCGAGGATCTCTTCCGGGTGGCCGGACAGATCCTCGATCAGCTCGGAGAGCGAGGCGGCGAGGCGCTCCCGGTCCCGCCCCCAGGCGGTCTCCGAGAGGTCGGCGGGCGCGGGCCAGTCCCCCTCCTCGGGCAGGGACGGCGGCTTGCCGCCGAGGCGGCGGCGGACCTCGTTCTGCCAGGAGATCAGGTGGAGGACGATCGCCCAGACGCTGTGGGCTCCGGGCACCGGGTGCGCCGCGGCTTCCCCAGCGGTCAGGTCGGCGAGCAGGTCGGTGAGCGCGGGGCCGTGCCAGGGATCGTCGGAGTGCCCCTTGCGGAGCTGTTCGCAGAAGAATGGGATGTCGCTCATCGGGAGCTCGCGCTCGGCCGGAACAAGGCGCGAAATGCCTTGAGCGCGGCCGGGTGATAGATCGTCGCGTGCTTCTCCTCCGGCATCTTCACGTACTGCCAGTGAAGGCTCGGCGTCGCGTTCTTGGTGAGGATGTCCGCCAGCCGATCGGTGTCCTCGATGATCCCGTCGCCACCGCTGGCGAAGTAGAGCGTCTTTTCGAGCTTCGGCCGTCCCTCCAGGCGCTTCGCGGCGTCGTTCAAGAGCCTCTTGTGGTTCCACCACAGGCTGGGATCGAACGCGATATAGGTGTCGAACATCTCCGGCTCCAGGAAGAACGTCTCGACCACGAACAGTCCGGCGAGCGACTCGCCGACGATCGCGGTTTCGTTCGTCGTTCGGTACCGGGCCTTCACCTGGGGCATGAGCTCCTGGCGCAGGAACGCCCGAAACGCCCCCGACCCTCCCACTCGGGGCGCGATCTTCTTGTCTTCTTCGCTCTCGGTGGGCCCGGTGAGATCGCGACGGCGCTCGGTGTTCTCGATGCCGACTAAAAGGAACGGCCGCATCGTCCCGTTGCCGGTCGAGACCTGGACCAGCCCCGCCACGTGCAGGAAATCCTCCGCCATCCCGCCGTCGGGCATGTAGAGCACGGGGAGCCGCGTGCTCGGAGACTCGGCGTAGGCGGGCGGGAGGTAGACGTTGATGCGCCGGGTCTCGCCCAGGATCTTGGAAGCGATCGTGAAGGTCTCGCCGATCACCAGCGGCGATGCGCTCGGAGGCGAGGCGCTCGCCACAGCGCCGGCCGGCGCGCCGAGCGTCGGAAGGAGCCACGCGAAGACGATCGCTGGCAAAACGGTACGAGGTTTCAGCACGCCTATCCCTCCTCGAGGGTCCAGGAGAGCACATCTCCCGTCGAGAATCCAGCGGCTCCGCGCCGCACGAACCTGCAGGGTATCGGCGTATACTTCAAGTCAGACCCGTGGAACACCCCCTCTCCACTCTGATCCACTCCGCCGATCGCGGCGACGGCCAGGCTTCCGAGGCCCTCTTTTCGGCGCTCTACCGCGAGCTCCGCGGGCTGGCCCGCCGTGAGCTCGCGCGCTTAGGGGGAGGCGCCGCGCTCGGCGTGACGAGCCTCCTCCACGAGGCCTATTTGGACATCGCGGAGCGCGAGGGGGTCGCCTTCCCCGACCGCGCCCGGTTCCTCGCCTACGCGGCGCGGGTCATGCGCGGCCTGATCATCGACGGCCTCCGTCGCCGCCAGGCGAGGAAGCGCGGCGGCGGCTTCGAGATCACCTCGATCGACGGCAAGGACGTCGGGGACGGCGGCCCGCCGGACGATGCCGACGAGATGGCGCGGCTCGGCCAGGCGCTCGACGATCTCGCCGCCGTGGAGCCGGAGATCGCCCACGTCGTCGACCTCAAGTTCTTCTGCGGCTTCACCTTCAACGAGATCGCGACCCTCCAGGGATTGAGCGAGCGCACGGTGCAGCGGCAATGGGACAAGGCGCGGATCTATCTTCGCCATACGCTGCGCGCCGAGATCCTCGAGTGAAGAGCGAGCGATGGCGGCTCGTCAGCCCCCACCTCGACCAGGTGCTCGAGCTTTCCGGAGAAGAGCGGCAGCGGTATCTCGCCGACCTCGGGAGAGAAGATCCCGCGCTCGCCGCGGACGTAGAGCTGCTCCTCAGCGAAGAGCGGGCTCTCCGCGCCGAGAAGTACCTGGAGCACGACGCGCAGGATCTGCTCGCCGAGTCTCCCCTCGTGGGACAGGTCTTCGGCGCCTACGCATTGATAGAGCCTTTGGGTGCCGGCGGGATGGGCAGCGTCTGGCTGGCGCGACGGAACGACGGGCGCTTCGAGGGGACGGCCGCGGTCAAGCTCCTCTCCGCCGCGCTCCTGGGTACCGAGGGCGCCGCCCGCTTCCGCCGCGAGGGTACGATCCTGGCGCGTTTGAAACACCCCCACATCGCCCAGTTGATCGATGCCGGCGTCTCCCGGGTCGGCCAGCCCTATCTGGTGCTCGAATACGTCCCTGGCGAGCCGATCGACCGCTGGTGCGACCACGGGGCCTTGGACGTCGCCTCCCGCGTGCGGCTCTTTTTAGACGTGATCGCCGCCGTGGCGTACGCGCATTCGCACCTCGTCATCCATCGCGATCTCAAGCCCTCGAACGTCATGGTGTCGACCGAGGGCCGGGTCAAGCTGCTCGACTTCGGCATCGCCAAGCTCCTAGAAGGGGACGGCGAGGACGGCCCGCCCACCGCGGTGACGCGGGAGGCGGGGGGCGCCTTCACCCCGGCTTTCGCCGCGCCCGAGCAGATCCTGGGCGAGAGAGCGACCACGGCGACCGACGTCTACGCCCTGGGCGCCCTGCTCTATCTCCTCCTTGCCGGCCGCCATCCGGCCGGTCCCCCCGGGACCCCGGCGGCCGCCTTGCTCCGAGCGATCTTGACGACCGACCCCGACCGCCCGTCCGACGTGGTCCACGACCCGCGCCTGCGGCGCGAGCTCCGGGGCGACCTCGACACCATCGTCGCCAAGGCCCTCAAAAAGCACCCCGAGGAGCGCTACGCTTCGGTCACCGCGCTGGCCGAGGACCTGCGCCGCTATCTCGCCCAGGAGCCGATCCTCGCCCGCCCTGACTCCTGGGCCTACCGTACGGGCAAGTTCGTGCGCCGCAATGCGCGGAACCTGGCGGCTGCCGCGGCGGCGGTCCTGACCCTGGTCGCGGTCGTGGCGTTCTACGGCACCCGGCTCGCCGACGAACGGGACCGGGAGCGCCGCGCGGCGCGGAAGGCGGCCCAGGTGAGCCAGTTTCTGACCGGTCTCTTGACCAGCGCCGACCCCTTCGAGGCCGCCGATCGACGGGAGCCCACGGTGCGGAGCCTGCTCGACTTGGGCGCGACCCGCGCGCAAAGGGACCTCGCCACGCAGCCGGAGCTCCAGCGTGAGATGCTCACCCTCCTGGGCCGGATCTACGATCGACGCGGAGCCCAGGAGCTGGCCCTGCCTCTCCTTAAGCAGGCCGTCGCCCTCGGCCGCCGGACTCTGGGCCCCAGCCGCGAGCTGGCCCGGAGCCTGAACGATCTGGGCGTCGCCCAAAGGGCAAAGGCCGAGTGGAACGTGGCTCGCGCCACGCTCGAAGAGGCGCTCTTAATGCGGCGGAAGGTTTTAGGCGAGGCTCATCCGGAGGTCGCCGTGACCGAGAGCGAGCTCGGTCGCGTGCTATTGGACCAGGGGCACCTCCCCGAGGCGGAAGCGCACTTCCGGAAGGCCCTGGCGATCCGGAGGAAGGTCCTGGGACCGGGCGACCACGAGACGGCGACGAGCATGAGCGATCTCGGTGCCCTGCTGCGGGAGAAGGGCGACCTGGCCGGCGCCGAGGCGCTGTTTCGCGAGTGCCTGGCGGTGACGCGAAAGACGCGCGGCCCGCACCATCCGGACGTCGCCGCGTCGCTCGCCAACGTGGCCCAGAGCGTCAACGAGCGCGACCCGGCGGCCGCCGAGCCGATGTTTCGCGAGGCGCTGGCGATCGGACAGTCCAGCCTGGGAAGAGATCACCCCAGAAACGCGCAACGCTTGGTCTACCTCGCGAGCGCCCTGCGGCTCGAAGGCAAGCTCGCCGAGGCGGAGGCGAGAAGTGAAGAAGCCTTGGCGATCTCCCGGCCGGCCCTCGGCCGGGACCACCCGACCGTCGCCCGCCAGGAGGCGAGCCTCGCGCGGGTCTACTTCGACCAGGGTCGCCCGGCCGCCGCGAGAGCGCTCCTCCTGCACGTGCTCGCGGTCCAGCAGAAGAGCTATGGCGCCGACGACTGGCGCCTCGCAGCCACGGAGAGCCTCTTGGGCGCGGCCTACACGCGGCTCTCCCGCTACCCTGAGGCCGAGCGCTACCTGCTCCACGCCTCCGAGCTCCTCCCGCTGATCCCCGGCTCCGAGGCACCCAAGGCCCGCGAAGCCCGCGCCAACCGCGAGCGCCTCGCCGCCCTCTACGCGGCCTGGGGCCGGCCCGAGGCGGCGCCCTATCGCTCACCAGTGGAGTGAAGGCGGGGTCCCGCCGGCAGCTTGCCTCCGAGCTGCCAGAGGTCTTCGCCCCCGATCTGCCCTTTCCGCCAACTGGCAAAGTTCAGCGTTAGTTGATTCGGAAGTGTTAAAGTTGGCCGCGAGGTTCTTCCTCGGCCAGTCCCGGTTCGACGCCAACCTTGATGGAGGATTCGCATGAAGCTCCGCAACAACGCCCTCTCGTTCTCCCTTGCTCTCCTCGCTCTCCTCGGGTCGGCACCCGCCCTGCGGGCGACTACCACGAACGTCGCTGCCGGGGCCAACCTCCAGGCGGCGATCGACGCGGCCCAACCGGGCGACACCCTGCTCCTCCAGGCTGGGGCGACCTTCACCGGACCGATCACCCTGCGCTACAAGGTGGGCACGGGCACGGACGCCGACTGGATTACGATCCGCACCGCGACGGCCGACGACAACCTGGCGCCGGGCCGCCGGGTCTCCCCAGCCGACACGAGCCAGCTCGCGAAGATCGTTTCGCCCGGGGCCGGCGACCCGGCGATCAAGACCGAGCCCCAGGCCCATCATTACAAGCTGATCGGCTTGGAGGTCGCACCGGAGAACGCCCAGGCCTTCGTCTACGACCTCGTCGTGCTGGGGTCGAGCGGCGAGCAGCAGAACACGCTCGCCCAAGTGCCCCATCACCTGGTGATCGATCGCTGCTACATCCATGCCTTCCCAACCCAGGCACTCAAGCGGGGTATCCAGCTCAACAGCGGCATGACCGACGTGGTCGACAGCTATATCGCCGACTTCAAGCTGGTCGGGCAGGACGCGCAGGCGATCCTGGGTTGGAACGGACCCGGCCCCTATACGATCTCCAACAACTATCTCGAAGCGGCGGCGGAAAATCTCCAATTCGGCGGTGTCGATCCTTCGATCCCGAACCTGGTGCCGTCCGACATCGCCATCCGGGGAAACTATTTCTATAAGCAGCTCTCGTGGTACGGGAACGACCCGAGCTACACCGGCACCCCCTGGCAGGCGAAGAACCTGCTCGAGCTGAAAAATGCGCAAAGGGTGACGATTGACGGCAACGTCTTCGAGAACAGCTGGGGAGGGTTCAGCCAGGAGGGCTACGCCATCCTCTTCACGGTCCGCAATCAGCAAAACACCGCACCGTGGAGCGTCGTGCAGGACGTGCAATTCACCCATAACGTCATCCGCCACGCGGGTGGTGGCCTCACTACCCTGGGCCTGGATGACATGTTCCAGAGCCAGCAGGCGCAGCGCATCACGGTGGCGAACAATGTCTTCGAGGATCTCGACGGCAGCCATTGGAACGGCAGTAGCCGGTTCCTCCTGGCGATCGGCTCGGTCGACTTCACCTTCGACCACAACACGATCTTCCAAAGCGGCAGCCTCATCTATGCGGCCGGTCCGCCGAACAACCGGTTCGCCTTCACGAACAACATCGCACCGCATAACCTCTACGGCGTCATAGGCGACAGCCGTGGGAGCGGCAACGATACGTTGAACGCCTACTTCCCCGGAGTGACGTTCCGGAGGAACGTCATCGCCGGCGCCCAGACAAGCGTCTATCCGGCGGACAACTCCTATCCCGCGACGCTCGCCGCCGTCGGCTTCGTGAACAGCGCCGGCGGCGACTACCACCTCACGGCAGGGAGCCCGTACAAGGGCCAGGGGACGGACGGCAAGGACCCGGGCGCGGACGTCGACGCGGTGGCGGCCGCCACCGCCCACGCGATCGACGGCGCGCCGCCGGTTGGGGGGTTGCCATTCCATGGCACGCCGTCCACCCTGCCCGGGACGATCCACGCTGCCGACTTCGACAACGGCGGCGAGGGCGTCGCCTATCATGACACCACTCCCGGCAACTCCTCGGGCTCGACCTACCGGACGAGCGACGTCGACATGTATAGCGACAACGTTCTCTCGCTCGCCGAGGGCGAGTGGCTCGAGTATACGGTGAACATCGCCGCCACCCAATCGACCTACGCCATCGTGGCGCAGGTGAGTGCGACCGCCCCGGGCGGCGCCTTCCATATCGAGGTGGACGGCGTGGACCAGACAGGACCTATCGCGGTACCGAACACCCAAAATTGGGCGGTTTGGGGCTCGGCGGTCAAGACGGGGGTGACCCTCTCCGCCGGTATCCATGTGCTCCGCTTCGTCGTCCACCACACTTTCGCCGGCTTCTACTCGCTGCGCGTTGTCGACACCGCGGTCGCGGAGACGCCGTTCGGCGGCACCGCCCGGTCGCTCCCCGGCACCGTCACGGCCACGGACTTCGACAACGGCGGTGAGTGGGTCGCCTACCACGACAACACCGCCGGGTGCTCCGGCTCCTGCGGCTACCGGAGCGCGGACATCGATCGCTGGGATACGATCGTCTACCAGACCAGCGGCGGCGAGTGGATGAATTACACAGTCGACGTCGCCGCGGGGACCTATACGATCACTCTCCGCGTCGGCGCCGACACCGGTGGCGCGAGATTCCACGTCGAATTCGACGGAGTCGACATGACCGGTCCACTCGTCGTGCCCGCGACCGGCAACTGGAGCGTCTTTCAGACCGTCACCAAGAGCGGTGTCACCCTGACGGCCGGGCGTAAGGTGATGCGGATCGTGATCGACTCCGCGGTCACGTCGGACGCGGGCTCGTTCGATTCGATCACGGTCAGCCCGTAGAGATCTGAGACCGGAGGGGCCGGAGCGACGCCGGCCCCTCCCTCTCTCCCCGGGAGGGACGCGCGACGTGCCCCCGGCTGCCCTGCCGCGGACAACGGGGGAGCGCTGCTCGCCGCGGCTGTCGTCTTTTCTCCGTGGATTTCGATTCTCCAGAGTGTCGGATCGCCGCTGGCCCAAAGAGGGCTGGCGGGACTACCCCAACTCTGTGGAGGAGCACTCATGTCTCAAGACGACATTCCGGACAACAGGATTTCGTTTTCGGTCAGCCGCCGCCAGGTGCTGGGAATTCTGGGCGGCGCCTCCGTCCTCACTCTTTTGGGCGCCAACCCTGCCCGTGCCGGCCAGGGTGACCGCGACGAGGACGGAAAGGAGGAGGGGCATGAGGAGGTCTCGCTCCACACGCGCCTCGTCCGTGACTACGGCATCCGTTACCCCATCGTGAGCGCCGGCATGGCTTTCGTGGGGCTGCCCGAGTTGGTCGTGGCCGTTTCCAACGCCGGCGGTCTCGGCGTCTACGGCGCCGCGCCGGAACCCCCTCCCGTCGTCGACGCGCGTTTGAGCGCGATCGCGAGCCAGACGAGCCACCCCTTTGGGGTGGACTTCATTATCGCCTCCGGCCCCATGGGCGATTTTACGACGCAGGATCACATTGACATCGCCGCCGCGCATCGCGTACCCGTCGTGGTGTTCCATTTCAACTTGCCGCCGAAGACCTGGGTCGATCAGCTGCAAGCGGCAGGGTCGCGGGTCTGGGTGCAAGCCGGGGCGGTCGACATTGCCGAGCAGGCCGCCGCCCTCGGCTGCGATGCGATCATCGCCCAGGGAAACTCGGCCGGCGGCCACAATCACAATCAAACGATCCCGACCCTCACCCTCCTCGCCAGGGTCCGGGAGCGCCTGCCGCGGCGCTGTCTCCTGCTGGCGGCCGGGGGCATCGCCGATGGCCAGAGCCTCGTCCGTGCCCTGCGTGCCGGGGCCGATGGCGGTTGGATCGGGACCCGCTTCGCGGCGTCGACCGAATCGTATGCCCACCCCGGCTACAAGGCCCGCCTGGTGAACGCCAAGGGCAAGCACGCCACTACGTTCACAACGGTTTTCGGCCCGGAATTCCCCAACGCCTCCCAGCGCGTCCTCGCCAACCGAGCCGCGACCGAACCGCCATCCACCCAACCTCCGATTATCGGCTCGACCCTGTTGTTCCCCGGTGTCGTCAATGCCCCGTACGACATGCCGAAAGACAGCGCCATCGTTCCCACCCGCGACACCACGGGCGACTTCGAAGAGATGGACATGCCCGCGGGGTCAGAGAGCGTGCTCGAAACCGTGCGCGTCGAGCCTGCCGCTGAGATCATCGCGGAGATCGTGACCGAGGCGAGGCGGCTCCTCGAGGAGGGAAACAGGGACGACGGTTGAGGCCCCTGGTCGCCGGCGAACCAACAGAACGAAGGTCCAGACATCTTAGAGCGCGCGGACCTCCTCCGCATCCTCTTTGCCATGAATCTCCTGAAGCGACCGCACCGACAGCCCGTCCCGGGTCAGGGCCGCGATCCCTTCCGCCATCGCCATCGCTCCCGACAGCGTCGTGATGCAGGGGATGTCGTACTTCAAGGCCGTCCTCCGGATCTCGGCGTCGTCCTCGTGCGAGGCCCTGCCGAGGGGGGTGTTGACCACCACGTGGATCTCGCCGTTGATCAGGTCGTCGACGACGTGCGGGTGCCCCTCCTGCACCTTGTGGACGGTGCGGACGGCGAGACCCTGCTCTCTCAAGTAAGCGGCGGTGCCGGCGGTCGCCACCAGCTCGAAGCCGATCTCGGCGAAGCGGCGGGCGACCGGGACGAGCGCGTCTTTGTCCCGGTCGTGGACGGAGAGGTAGGCAGAGCCCTGGAGCGGCAGCTTGTGCCCCGCTCCCAGCCAGGCCTTCGCGAAGGCGCTGCCGAAGGTAGGCGCCGATCCCATCACCTCTCCGGTCGACTTCATCTCGGGGCCTAGCACCGGGTCAACCGCGGGGAAGCGGCGGAAGGGGAAGACCGGGGCCTTGACGAAGACTCCGGGGACCGGCGGCTCTTCGGTCAGACCCACCTGCTCCAGGCTCTCCCCCGCCATCAGCCGAGCGGCGAGCGCCGCCAAGGGCACCCCCACCGCCTTGGCGATGAACGGCACCGTCCGCGAGGCCCGGGGGTTCACCTCCAGGACGTAGATCCTGCCGCCGTGGAGGGCGAACTGCACGTTCATGAGCCCCACCACCCCCAGGCGGAGCGCCAGCCGCCGCGCGATGTCGCGCATCTCGTCCTGCATCTCGTGGCTCACCCGGTCGGAGGGGGGCAGAACGGCCGCCGAGTCGCCGGAATGGATCCCCGCCTCCTCGATGTGCTGGAGGAGACCGACCACCACCGCCCGCTTGCCGTCCGCCAGAAGGTCGAGGTCGAGCTCGAAGGCGTCCTCTAAGAAGCGGTCGAGGAGCACCGGGTGCCCGGGCGAGACCTCCGCCGCCTCCCGCATGGTGCGGGCGAGGGTCCCCTCGTCGTAGACGACGGTCATGGCCCGGCCCCCGAGGACGTAGCTCGGCCGGACGAGGACCGGATAGCCGATCCGCCGCGCCACGGCGACCGCCTCCTCGTAGGAGGAGGCCGTGCCGTTCTCCGGCTGGAGGATGCCCTCGGCTTCGAGGAGGGCCCCGAAGCGCTTGCGGTCCTCGGCCAGGTCGATGGCGTCCGGCGTCGTCCCCCAGATCGGCACCCCGGCGGCGGCGAGGCCGCGGGCGAGCTTCAAGGGGGTCTGGCCGCCCATCTGGACGATCACCCCTTGCGGCTTCTCCCGCGCCAGCACCGCGAGCACGTGCTCCAGGGTGAGCGGCTCGAAATAGAGACGGTCGCAGGTGTCGTAGTCGGTCGAGACGGTCTCCGGGTTGCAGTTGACCATGATCGTCTCGAAGCCGCGCTCGCGCAGAGCGTAGGCCGCCTGCACGCAGCAGTAGTCGAACTCAATCCCCTGGCCGATGCGGTTGGGGCCGGAGCCCAGGATGACCACCTTGGGGCGGGTGGTGGGCTCGCTCTCGTCCTCCTGCCCATAGGTCGAGTAGAGGTAGGGTGTGGTCGCCGGGAACTCGGCGGCGCAGGTGTCGACCCGCTTGTAGACTCTCTCGATCCCGCGCGCGGCCAGGGTCTTCGCGAGATCCCCCTCCTTACAGGTGAGGAGCGCGGCGATGCGGGCATCCGAGAGGCCGGTCGCCTTGGCGCGCTTCAGGAGCGGCCGGGGGACCGAGGCCAGGTCCCAGCAGGCGATCTCCGCTTCGAGCTCGACGACACCCAAGATCTCGCGCAGGAACCAGGGGTCGATGTGCGAGGCCTCCGCCACCTCCGCGACCGTCCAGCCCTGGCGCAGCGCGGCGAAGACGGCGAAGAGACGCTCCCAGTTGGGCACCGAGAGGCGGCGGCGCAGGCGGACCGGGTCGGCCATCCGGCGCTCGCGGAGCGCGGTGCCGTCGAGCTCCAACGCCGAGAGCCCCTTCATCAGCGCCTCGGCGAAGGTGCCGCCGAGCGCCATGACCTCGCCCACCGACTGCATGGAGGTGCCGAGGGTGCCGGTCGCCTCGGGGAACTTCTCGAAAGCCCAGCGCGGGATCTTGACCACCGTGTAGTCGAGGGTCGGCTCGAAGGCGGCCCGGGTCTTCCCCGTGATGTCGTTCGCCACCTCGTCCAGGGTGTAGCCGACGGCTAAGAGGGCGGCGATCTTGGCGATGGGGAAGCCGGTCGCCTTCGAGGCCAGGGCGGAGCTCCGCGACACCCGCGGGTTCATCTCGATCACCAGCCGCTCCCCCGTCGCCGGATCGACCGCGAACTGGATGTTCGAGCCGCCGGTCGCCACCCCCACCCGCCGGATCACCGCGAAGGCGTCGTCCCGCATCGCCTGGTACTCGCGGTCGGAGAGGGTCTGCTGCGGGGCGACGGTGATCGAGTCGCCGGTGTGCACCCCCATGGCGTCGAAGTTCTCGACCGAGCAGACGATGATGGCGTTGTCCGCGGTGTCGCGGATCACCTCGAGCTCGAACTCCTTCCAGCCGAGGACCGACTGCTCGATGAGGATGCGCGAGGCCGGGCTCGCGCGGAGCGCCGTCGCCGCCACCTCGTCGAAGTCCTCCCGGTTGTAGGCCACCCCGCCCCCCTCGCCGCCGAGGGTGAAGCTCGGCCGGATGATCACCGGGAAGCCGATCTCCAGGGAGATGGCGCGCGCCTCCTCCAAGCTGCCCGCGTAGCCGCTCCGCGGGACCTTCAGGCCCACCTCTTCCATGGCCTTCTTGAACAGCAACCGGTCCTCGCCCAGGCGCAGGGCGTCGATGCTCGCCCCCAGGACCTCGACCCCGTAGCGCGCCAGCACTCCGCGCTCGTCGAGCGCGATCGCCAGGTTGATCCCGGTCTGGCCGCCCACCGTGGGGAGGAGGGCGTCCGGGCGCTCGCGGGCGACGATCTTCTCGACGATCTCGGGCACCAGCGGCTCGACGTAGGTGGCGTCCGAGAAGGCGGGATCGGTCATGATCGTCGCCGGGTTCGAGTTGACGAGGACGACCCGGTAGCCCTCGCGCTTCAGGGCGCGGCAGGCCTGGGTGCCGGAGTAGTCGAACTCGCAGGCCTGGCCGATGATGATCGGCCCCGAGCCGAGGACGAGGATGGAGTGGAGATCGGTCCGCTTGGGCATCGGCGAGGAAGCATAGCGCACCCCCGTCAGCCGATACCGCCTGGACCCGGCAGGGTCCCCCCTCGTATGCTCCAGGCCAGAGATGACGCGAATGTTCGATACCGGACGCGAGACGGCACCCTAGATGGGGCTCCTGGAGACCGCGCTGCGGGCCGCCGCGGCCCTCTGGATGATCGTCTGCACCCTGGCGGCCGCGTATCGGATCGGCTTCGCGGTCGTCGGGCCCCGCGGCATAGCGCTGCGCTGGAGCGCCGTCTGGCTCTCGGGGATGTGGCTCGCGACCGCGGGCTTCCACCTCCTGCTGCCCTGGGGCGCCTTCACGCTCGCCCCCGCCCTCGCCGCCTGCACTCTCCTCGGGCTCGGCGCCTGGTTCCTGCCATCAGGACCGGGGGGGGCACCGCTCGCCGCCGCCGTGGCCATGGACGGCCGCGCGCTGCGGCGGCTCTTGCAGGCCTACCGCGGCTCGCCCTACCGGGGCGGGCTCCTCCTCTTCGCCGCCCTAGGCCTCCCTCTGGTCGTCCGCACCCTGGTCCTCCCGCCCCTCGCCTGGGACAGCCTGACCTACCACAGCGTCCGCGCCGCCCTCTGGGTGCAGAGCGGCCAGTACACGTTCGACCCGGCGCCCGGCTCCTGGACCGGGGTCCGGCACGTCTTCGCCGGCTCCGAGGTGCTCACCGCCTGGGCGATGCTGCCGCTCCACGGCGACCTCTTCGCCGGGCTGGTGAGCGCCGTAGAGTGGGCCGGGGTCGGGATCTGCGGCTACGCGTTCGCGCGGGAGCTGGGCCTGCGCGAGCCCTATGCCTCGACCGCGGCCGGGGCCGGCATGTTCATCCCCACCCTGCAGCTCCTCGTGGGCTCCGGGTACGCCGAGCCGGCGCTCTTCACGGCCCTCCTCGGAAGCTTCGCCCTCACCCTCCGCTTTCTCCGCCGGCCGGATGGACGGATCGCCTGCCTCGCCCTCGCCGGCTGCGGCCTGGCGGCCGGGATCAAGCTGACCGGAGCGCCGCCGGCGCTCCTGGCGGTCGGCCTCGTCGTCGGCGTTGGAATCATAGGGATCGTGAGGCGCGGGGCCCGGCGGCCGGGGGCGGTGCGCCGGCTGGGCTGGATCGCCCTCGGCGGCCTCCTCGCCCTCGCTCCCGTCGTCCCCTGGATGGTCCACTGCTACCGGGAGACCGGCTACCTCGTCACCCTGCCGATCGAAGTGCTGGGGGTGAAGCTCGGCGCCAGCGATCCGGCCGCCGCCTGGTTCCTCGAGCGGCCGGAGCTCGAACCCTATGAGTGGAAAACCGAGGAGGCCGCACTGGAGGAGGTCTTCGCTCCTCCCGGCACGGCGACGGAGGCGCTCGGCCTCTTCTCCCTCCTGCCGCTCCTGCTCTTCCCCGTGGGGCTCGTGACCCTCGCCCGCCGGCGCCCGTTGGCGGCGCTCCTCGTCCTCGGCGCGGTCGCCACGGTGATCCGTTTCTACTGGAGCCGGGAGGTCTCGGTCCTCCGGCTCCTCTGGTCGGCGGACATCTCCCGCTTCCTCATCGGCGGCCTGCTGCTCGCTCTTCCGGTCAGCCTGGCCTGGTGCGCCGCCTGGCCGCGCGCCGGCCGGGTGTACCGCGGCCTGCTGCTGTTCTCCGGCGCCTACTACGCCTGGTTCTTCGCCCACTTCGGGTGGTCGGCGATCGAGCTCGTCGACGCCACCGCCATCTTCCTGGCCCTCGCCGCCGGCGCCCTCGTCACCTGCTGGCTGGCACGGTTGCGGAGGACAGGGCCCGCGCTCGCGCTCGGCTTCGCGGTGGCTTTCTGGATCGCCGGCAGCGTGCTCCTTTCGGCGCGCCGGGAGGAGACGCGCTACGTGACCGCCCGCACGAGCCTGCACCTCCACTGGCAGCCCAAGTACTGGGTCGAGGCCGCCTGGCTGCTCGACGACCCGCGAGCCCCCGCCAAGATCGCCATCACGTCCGGCCCCTGGCACGACGGCGACAACTGGTTCACCTACTACTTCCTCGGGCGGCAGCTCCAGAACCGGCTGACCTACGTGCCGGTGTCGAGCGACGGGCGCATCGTCCCCTTCGGCCCCGGGGACGAGCTCGAACAGGCCGCCCGGCGCAAGCGCTGGCTCGAACGGCTGGACGAGCGGCAGGTGTCGGCGGTGATGTCGTTTTCGCCCCTGTCGATCGAGCAGCGCTGGATGGACGAGATGCCCCGGCGCTTCGAGAAGCTCCGCGGCGGCCCCGATTGGGGCCTCTACCGCGTTCGCTAGGAGCTGGCAGAGCTTTTGCTTACCTTTCGGATAACTCGGAGCCCTGCTCCAACGAAAGGAATCGAAACGTGGACAAGGCCAATGTCGATCGTCTGAGACTGCTCCTCAAGGGACATGAGGAGATCCTGGAAGAGAAGCGGATCCATCCCGAGGCGGTGCAGCGGCAGAACGTCGCCTTCCGGGAGAGCTTCAACGCCGTCGTGCGGTCGACGATCATGCCCGTCCTCGAAGAGATCAAGGACATCATGGTGGGCAAGGTCGAGTCCGCCTCGATCTTCCACCGGCTGACCGCCGCCGGGCTCAAGGTGAAGCTCGACCGCTGGGAGGACTTCGAACGCTCGCTCCTCTTCTTCGGCGACCCCGGCACCCGCATGGTGCGGATCACCCATGAAGGAGTGGGCTTCGGCCTGCTGACGAAGAAGGTCGACCTCGCCCAGGTCACCCGCGAGCTGGTCGAGGAGGAGGCGATGAAGTTCCTGAAGCGGGTCTTCGGGGACGAGCAGCTCCGCCGCCCCTTGACCCTCGGCCCGCCACGGCGCCGGCCGGCCTCGGTCTACGACGCCGCCGCCGACTCGGAGTTTGTAAGGTTGTAGAAATTACTCGTCCAGCCGCTCGACCCGGACGTCGGGATCGCCGTAGCGGTCGCGGGTGACGGTGAGCTGCCAGGGGTTGCAGCAGACCTCGCAGTCCTGCACCAGGGTGCCCCAGGTGTCCGGCTCGACGACGATCGCGACCCGCTCCGAGCAGTAGGGGCACTGGACCTCGATCTCGTCGATCATCCCTTTCCGCCCTCTCCTCCGGCGCCCCTCTTCCGCCCGCTCTTCCGCCCGCGCCCGAGCTTCTTGACGATCTCGAACTCCTGCCTGGCGACCGGCTGGACGGAGAGCCGCGACCCCTTCTGCGTCACGACCATCCGCTCCAGCCCCTTGGCCGTCTTCAGGACATCCAAGGGCACGATCTCGGGGAAGGCCTCGGCGAAGCGGACGTCCACCCGGTACCAGATGGGGTTGTCGGGGTCGGTCTTCGGGTCGTAGTAGTGGCTCTTGGGATCGAAGGCCGTGGGGTCGGGATAGCCCTCGCGGGCGATCACGGCGAGGCCGGTCACCCCCGAGGGATCGGCGTTCGAGGCGTAGAAGAGGACCCCGTCGCCCACCTTCATGTCGTCGCGCAGGAAGTTGCGGGCCTGATAGTTGCGCACCCCTTCCCAGGTCGTCACGCCGTCCCTCGCCAGGTCCGCGATCGTGTAGGCCTCGGGCTCGCACTTCATGAGCCAATAGCGCTTCTGCCGTGCCATCCGCGAGCCTCCCTCCGTTCCAGCGTCCGCCCTAGAGGTCGTCCATGTCGTCCAGGTCGGGCAAGGGGCTCGCCGGAAGCGCCGGCGCCTTGCGCCGCCAGGAGGCAGGGCGCCGGTTGAAGCCGCCCGGAGCCTCCTGCTGCAGCGGCTGCTGATCGGGGTCGTGCGCCGGACCCTGGGGCGCCAGGATGGCGATCCGGGTGGTCGGCTGCATGGCGCCGATCGGGGCCGGTGGCTTGCGGGGACCGCCCGAGCGGCGCGGCTCGGCGGCATGGCGGGGACCGGCCTGCCGGGGGCCTCCGTTCGGCGGGGCGTCCGAACGCCGCGGGCCTCCGTTGCCCTGGCGGTCGTGGCGCTCGGCATGTCGGGGCGGCCCGTCCTGACGGCGCGGCCCCCCGTTGCCCTGGCGATCGTGGCGCTCGTGGCGATCGTTGCGGGCGTTGGGGGCTTGGGCGTTGCGGTCGGCCTGGCGCGGCGCACCGCCCTCTTGGCGGCGCGGACCGGCGGAGCGGGAACCCGCATCCGGCCGCCGGGGCCCGCCCTGGCGCTTCCCCTGGCCGGCGTTCGCCTGTGCGCCATTGCCGGCCGGAGCGCCGGGAGCGTTGGGGCCGGCGGCGCGGGGCGCCGCCCCGGGCTGCGGGCGCTTCTCACGGGCCCGGGCCTGCTCCTCGGCGGCGCGGGCCTTGCGCTCCGCCTTCTCGCGGGCGCGGGCGCGCTCCTCGGCCCGCCGCGCCCGGAGGTTGGCGATCCGCTCGGCGAGCGGGATCTCCAGAGTCTCCTCCGGCTTGTGCTCGTAGTCGAAGCCGGCGAGGGTCCAGCGCGGCAGCCGCCCGCCGAGCGCCCGTTCGATCGCCGCCAATTCCCCCTGCTCCTCCTGGGAGACGAAGGTGAAGGCGTCGCCGACGGCGTCGGCGCGGGCGGTGCGGCCCACCCGGTGGATGTAGTCGTCGGGGACGTTCGGCACGTCGAAGTTGATGACGTGCGAGAGGGCCTCGACGTCGATGCCGCGCGCCGCGATGTCGGTCGCCACCAGCACCCGGGTCTTGCCGTTCTTGAAGTTGGCGAGGGCCAGGGTCCGCTGCGCCTGGCTGCGGTTGCCGTGGATGCGGTCGCAGGAGACCGCGTGGCGGCTGAGGAAGTCGGCGAGGCGGTTGGCGCGGTGCTTGGTGCGGGTGAAGACGAGGACGTTCTTGATCTCCTCGCGCCGCAGGAGCTCTAAGAGGAGCCAGGGTTTGAGGTCCTCGCGCACCGGGTAGGTCGCCTGCTGCACTCCGGTCGCCGGGGCGGCCTGGCGCTCGATGTTGATCGCCACCGGTTCGTGGAGCATCTCGCGGGCCAGCTCGATGATCGGCGGCGGCAGAGTGGCGGAGAAGAAGAGGGTCTGCTTCGGCCCCGGCGGGAGCTGGGAGAGGATGCGCCGGACGTCGGGGAGGAAGCCCATGTCGAGCATGCGATCGGCCTCGTCCAGGACCAGGATCTCCAGGCCGGGAAGCTTCCCGTAGGGCTCGGCCAGGTGGTCGAGGAGCCGTCCCGGGGTGGCGATTAGGACATCGACCCCCGTCTTGAAGGCCTGCTCCTGCGGCCCCGCGGCCACGCCGCCGAAGACCGCCGCCCCCGTCATCCGGGTGTGGCCGGCGAGCTGGACCAGGTGCTCGTGGATCTGCGCCGCGAGCTCGCGGGTGGGTGCGAGGACGAGGCAGCGGGTGACCCCGGGCGGCTGGTCGGCGAGGCGGTTGAGGATAGGGAGCAGGAAGGCTGCCGTCTTGCCGCTGCCGGTCATGGCGCAGGCGAGGACGTCGCGCCCCTCCATGGCCGGGGGGATGGCGTCGCTCTGGATGGGAGTGGGCTGGGTGAAGCCCATGTCCGCAACACCTTGGAGAAGGTCGGCTTTGAGGCCGAAGTTCGAGAAGGTCATCGTGTCAGTTCACAGTCCTTCTGCGGCACCCCCCTGCGCAAGGGAAGCTCCACATGTCGTGTTCCGGCTGGTTGACGAGAACGGGGGACTTGCCGAAGAGGCCGCCGCTCGGGCTCGGGGGAGCCCTGTCATCTCGCGGCGCAGGCCTTTCCCAGGAAGGGGGGGCCCGCGTGCGCGCCGCGGACCTCTAGGATCTCACATTCTGGCCCGGCTTGGCAACTTAAGGGGCATACCGTTCACGAAAGACCTGCAGATGGTGCGTCACATGGCCGGCCATGATGTAGGCAAGGGCCCGTACCGACACCGGATCGTCGTTGGCCGAGCCCATCCGCTTCGACGTCTCCTCGCTCATGCCTCGGAGCAGGAGCACGTTGCCCCGCCGCTGGTGCTCGAGCTCTTCGAGGAGGTCGCGGAGGCTCCGCCGGTCGGCCTCCGAAGCTGCCGCGTAGTCGTCCTGTTCGTAGCCGGAGAGCACCTTGGTCTCTCCCCGTGCGATGCAGCAGGCGCGGTAGGCAAAGATCCGTTCGGTGTCGACGACGTGCCCCATGGCTTCACGGAGGCTCCACTTCCCGGGCGCGTAGCGATACCCCTCCTTCTCCTCGGGAACGCTCTCGACGAACGCGCGGACCTCTTTCATCTGATCTTCGAAAAGCTTTAGAAAGTCGCCCTCCGGGACCAGGGCGATGTACCTCAGATAGTAGGGGATGTGCTCGGTCGGTGCGGGTCGTTGCATGAGATCGGCCTCCGGGGGAAGTCTATGGCGGGGGCTTGCTCCGGGCAACCCGAGTCGGCCTACCGCAGATACCCCAGCGAGCGCAGCTTGGTGATGTGGTTCCACTCCAGATAAGTCGCGTTCAACGACTCCGAGCCCTGGAGGTAGCGCCCGCGGGCCTTGACCCGCTCCGCCATCTCGCGCTCCCCATAGGCGCGGAGGGCGGCGGCGGTCTGGGGCTCGCGGGCGGCGACGTTCTGGCGCTCGCCGGGGTCGGTCTCCAGGTTGTAGAGCTCGACCGGCAGGCCGGGGACCCGGGGGACGATCAGCTTCCAGGGGCCGCGGCGAACCGCCCAGCGGGGCTGGCCGTGGAGCAGGAGGTCGGAGATCAGGGTCTCGCGCTCGGGGGGGCTGCCGTCCAGGAGCGGCACCAGGTCCTTCCCCTGGCTGGGCGGCGCCTCGACTCTGGCGAGATGGAGGAGGGTGGGGAAGAGGTCGACCATCTGGACCGTGGCGTCGACCACCGCTGGGGCGCGGCCGGGGACGCGGACGAGGGCGGGGACGTGGAGGAGCTCCTGGTAGTGGGTGTGCCCGTGGTCGCCGTTCACCTCATAGCCCCCGGCCTTCTCCTGGTCCAGCCGCTCCCAGAACTCCTCGCCGTGGTCGGAGACGACGGCGACGACCGTGTCCTTATCGAGCCCAAGGTCGTGGAGGCCGGCCAGGAAGCGACCGACCTGGCGGTCGGTGAAGGCGACCTCGGCCTTGTAGAGGGCCGCGAGCCAGGGGCGGTCCGCGGCCGGCGGGAGCGGGTTCTCCGGCCGGCGGTCGCCCGTGCAGCCGAGCGGGCCGTGGTAGTCGGGAACGAGCCGGCGGGCGACCGTGGTGCACTCGGGCTCCGGCGGCGAGTAGGGATTGTGGACGTCGAAGAGATGGAGATAGAGGAAGAGCCGGCGGTCGGGGGCGTAGCGCTTCAAGCGCGCCAGGGCCTGGTCGACGAGGACGTCTGCCGATTCCTCGTAGGAGGCGTACTCGTCGAACCCCTGCTCCAGACCGAAGGCGGGGTTGATATAGATGTTGTGGTAGACCCCGAGGGTATAGAAGCCGCGGTCCCGGAGCACCTCGGCCATCGTCGTCGCCCCGGCGGGGAGGCCGGTGGGCGCGAAGTTGCCGAAACGCTGGCCGGCGCCATGGGTCTGCGGCTCAAGGCCGGTGATCAGGGAGGAGACGCTCGGCAGGGTCCAGGGGGCTGGGGACATCAGGTTGGCGAAACGGGTGGCGCTCCGCGCGAAGGCGTCGAGGTTCGGGGTCAGGCTGTCCCGGCCGCCGTACGCTGCCAGGGCGTCGGCGCGCAGGGTGTCGATCAAGATGACGACGAGGTTCTTCCCCGCCGACCGGCCAGGGAGGACGAGGAGCGGATCGCCCCAGAGCGCCACTCCCTCGGGCAACGGGCTGCCGCCGCGGCTCGCCTCGACCGTGAGGGTCAGGTGCCGGCCGGCGCTCCCCGCCGGCAGCTCCTTCCGCACCGTCCGCCAGCCTCCCCCCTCTCCTCCCGAGCCCGCGAGGGTCTCCTCGAACCAGGGCCGGCCGTCCAAGGCGGCGCGGAAGACCGCCCGGGCGCCGGGGCGGTCGACCTCGGGGACGAGGCCGATCCGGCTCTCGAAGCGGGCGCCCCGCGGCAGGTCGCGGGGGAGGGGAAGGTCGATCCTGGCCAGGCCGGGGAGGGCCGGCAGGCTCTCCCCCTTGAGCGACATCGAGCGGTAAAGGTCGGTCCCGGGCTTCCCCGAGAGCCCGACGAGGTCGAGGGGCCCGCCGGTGGCGGAAAGCCGCAGGCCCACCACCCGGCCCATCCAGTACGCCTCGTGCCCGAGGTCCACCTCGTAGACGTGCGGCTGGCCGTCCGGGTTCAAGGGGATGGAGAGGGTGCGGTACGGGGGGAAATGCGGGTCCTGAGCCAGGCGCCAGGAGAGCGTGGCGAGAGTCGCGCTCCCCTTCGCCTGGATCTCCAGGCGGGCGATCCGGGCGGCGTCGAGGTCGACCGGGATCTGGACCGGGTCGGCCCCGAGGGTCATGGCGCCCGGGAGGGGAACGGCGGCGGCCGGCAGATGGGCCGCGAGGGTGCCGAGGCGGAGGAGGCCGCGGGGGGTGGAGGGGTTGCAGGCAGCGGCGAGGAGGAGGATGGCGAGAAGGAGGGCCCTCACCCCCGAAGGCGCTACCTTGAGGTTATCCCTCCCGGAGGGGGTCCCTCCCCCCTGGGAGGGGGTGGGTTGGGTCAGGGGGGAGGCCAGGAGGGGGGCGGTTCGTCTAGGCATGGTCCGGGGCGGGATCTTACGATCCTCCTCGACGAAGGTCGAGCGCGAGGCGGTTCCGGGTAGGCTTACCCTACCCATATGGCTACGCTCATCCGCCTCGCCGCCCCCGCCGACGGCCCCGCGCTGGCCGACATCTACCGCCCGGCGGTCGTGGACTCCGCCACCTCGTTTGAGCTGGATCCGCCGGACGGCGTCGAGATGGCGCAGCGCGTCGCCCGCATCGTGGAGCGCACACCCTGGATTGTCTGCGAGCGCGACGGGGCGGTGCTCGGATACGCGTATGCGGGCCCGCACCGGGATCGACCCGCCTATCGGTGGTCGGTCGAGGTGTCGGCGTACGTGCATCCCGATGCTCGCCGCCTCGGGGTGGCCCGAGCGCTCTACACCTCGCTTTTCGCGGCGCTCGTGGTGCAGGGCTTCCGCAATGCGTACGCCGGGGTCACCCTGCCGAACGCGGCGAGCCTCCGTCTCCACACGGCCGTGGGCTTCACGTCGGTCGGTGTATTTCGGGGGATCGGCTACAAACACGGGTTGTGGCACGACGTCGCATGGTTCGAGCGTGCCCTGGCTCCGCGCGACGCTGCACCGGCCTCGCCGCGGCCGCTCCGCGACTGCCAGAATGAGGCAGCATTCCGCACAGCGCTCGACACCGGTAGGGCACACCTCTGTCCACCTCTCGCCTAACCATGCGTTGAAGCGCGGCGTTCGTGCGCCGGGGAGCTACGGACCCCTCCGGGGCAGGCGGAGCCACGGCATTCTGCTATGGAGCCCCGCTCTCTGGCGGAAAGTGGCAGGCGCCGCCGAACGCGAGCGTGCAGAACGTCTCCCGCGCCGCGCCGCCGTTGACGGAATGAAGAGGGGCAGCCGCGGCCCCCTTACAACCGATGACCGAATGAAGAGGGGCAGCCACAGCCCCCTTGCAACCGACGACCGGATGAAGAGGGGCAGCCGCGGCCCCGCGCATCACCCCAACCCTCCGCGAATCCAACACCCTCCCAGCACCCGGGTACCCTGATAGAACACCGCGGCCTGGCCCGGCGCCACCCCGCGCTGGGGGGTCGCGAAACGCACCTCGACCTCCCCCTCCGCGCCCAGCGGCCGGATGAGGGCCTTTACCCCGGGATGACGCGAGCGGATTTTGACCGTGGCCTCCACCTCCCCGGCGGGCGCCGGGCCGATCCAGTGCAGCCTCTCTCCCAGGAGGCCCGGAGAGGCCAGCTCCTCCTCCTTCCCCACCACCACCCGGTTCGCCTCGGGCTCGATCTTCAAGACGTAGAGCCGCTCCCCGGCCGAGACCTGGAGACCGCGGCGCTGGCCCACGGTGTAGCGGTAGTAGGGCTGCCCCTCCCCCAACTCCTCGCCAGACGTGTCGACCAGGCGGGCCGGGGCGGCGGCGGTCGCCGCGGCGGCCCCGGCGTAGCGGCCGGGGAACTCGGCCACCTGGCCCTCCACGAACTCGCGGATGCCACCCGACACGAAGCAGACCTCCATGCTCTCCCCCTTCTCCGCCACCACGAGGCCGGCCTCGCGGGCCAGGCCGCGGACCTCGGGCTTGGTCATCCCGCCGAGGGGGAAGAGAGAAGCCGCGAGCTGCTCCTCTGTGAGCTCGAAGAGGTAGTAGCTCTGATCCTTCTCGGTATCGACCGCCGTGTGCAGCTCCAACCCCTCGGGTCCCTCGACGATGCGGGCGTAGTGCCCGGTCGCCACCTTCTCGGCCCCGAAGGACCGGGCGCGGGCGAGGAGGAGGTCGAACTTGACCCAGGTGTTGCAGCGCACGCAGGGGGACGGGGTGCGGCCGGCCAGGTAGTCGGAGACGAAGGGGTCGACCACCTTCTCGCGGAACTCCTCGTCCATGCGGAGCGTGTAGTGCGGGATGCCCGCCTGCTGCGCCACCCGCCTCGCGTCGCCCAGGTCGAGGGCGCCGCAGCAGCGGCCGTGGGCGTTGTCGTCCGAACGGTCCCAGAGGAGCATGGAGAGGCCGACGACGGGGAGCCCCTGCCTCGCGAGGAGCCAGGCGGTGACCGAGGAGTCGAGGCCGCCGCTCATGGCGACGGCGATCCGGCCCTCGGCGCTCATCGGGTCACCAGCGGGGCCACCAGCGGGGCCGGCAGGGATGCCGCGAGGGCGCGGAGCGCCGCCGACTCGCCGGCCAGGGCAGCCAAGAAGCCGTCCACCTCTTGCGGTGTGTTGGCGGGGCCGAAGCTCACCCGCAGCGAAGAGAGCGCCTCGGCCGCCGGGAGCCCGAGGGCGAGGAGGGTCGGGCTCGGCTCGACCGCCCCGGAGGCGCAGGCCGCCCCGGTCGACACCGCGTAGCCCGCGAGGTCGAGCCGGATCAGGAGCGCCTGGGCGTCCACCCCGGGGAGGGCGAGGTTCGAGGTGTTGGGGAGGCGCGGAGCGGTGGCGCAGTGGACGATCGCGCCGGGAATCTCCCGGAGAGCGGTCTCGAAACGGTCGCGCAGGGAGGCGAGGTAGGCGCCGCGCTCGGCGATCTCCGCCCGGGCGAGCGCCGCGGCTTGACCTAAGCCGGCGATCGCCGCCACGTTCTCGGTCCCCGCCCGCCGGTGGCGCTCCTGGCTGCCGCCCACGAGGTAGCCGTCGAGCGGCACCCCCTTCCTCACCCAGAGCGCCGCCGCGCCCAGGGGGCCGCCGAACTTGTGCGCCCCAAGGGTGAGGTAGTCGACCCCCAAGGCGGCACCTGATGAAACCGAGACCGGGATCTTGCCCACCGCCTGCACCGCGTCGGTCAGGACCGGCACCCCGCGCTCGCGGCAGGCGGCGGCCACCGCCGCCACCGGCTGGAGGGTGCCGAGCTCGTTGTTGGCGAGCATGAGGCAGACGAGGCGGGTGTCGTCACGCAGCGCGGCGAGGACGGCATCGGCCGGCACCACCCCGTCCGGCCCGGGGGCGATCCGCGACACCGCCATCCCGGCGGCCTCGAGCCGCGCCGCCGACTCGCGGATCGAGGGGTGCTCCAGGCGGGAGATCACCAGGTGCCCCCGCTCCCCGGAATGCCCGGCGCGCCGCGCGACGTCGGAAAGAACCGCGTTGTTGGCCTCGGTGCCGGAGGCGGTGAAGACGATCTCCGGCGGCCGTGCCCCGAGGAGGGCGGCGACCTTCTCCCGCGCCTCCTCGACCGCGTTGCGCGCCGCCTGGCCGAAGCCGTGGGCCGACGAGGGGTTGCCCCAGCGCTCGCCGAGCCAGGGAAGCATGGCCTCCCGCACCCGCGGGTCCAAGGGCGTCGTGGCGTTGTGATCGAGATAGACGGATGTGGAGAGGGGCATGGGCAGGAGGCCTCGGGAGGGAGTATTGTAACGCGCGGGCCGGAATGGCGTCCGCCGGCCCGTTGTTGAGGAAAGATACGGCTATGAGGATTCATCTGCACCGCACCGCGCTCCTTCTCCCCTGCTTCGTCCTCGTCCTCCTGTCTTTCTGCCTGGCCCTGCCCGCCGCGGCCGATCCACCGATTGCCGCGCCGGCAGCCCCAGCACCGGCATCCCCGCCAGCGCCGGCGAACGCGGCTCCTCCCCCTCCTCCGGCTCCGGCTCCAGACGCCGCGAAGGGGGATGCGAAGGATGCCAAGCCCGCCGCCGCGGCGAAGGCCCCGGCCAAGAAGTCCGGGAGCGACAAGCCGCGGAAGCTCTCCCGGGCGGAGCAGAAGAAGGCCCTGGCCGCCCTGCCGCACACCTACAAGGCCTGGCTCGACGAGGTCGACGTCCTCATGACTCCGGAGGAGAAGGCGACCTTCCTCCTCCTCGACAAGGACTATCAGCGCGACTCTTTCATCGAGCGCTTCTGGCAGGTGCGGGACAAGTACCACCTGGGGGGCCACAGCGCGTTCCGCGAGTCGTGGGACTCCCGGGTCGAGGAGGCCAAGGCCCACTTCGGGAACATCAAGGAGGACCGGGCCCGCATCCTGCTCTTGAACGGGCAGCCCAACGGCCAGATCGTCTCCAACTGCCAGCTCCTGTGGCCGACGGAGGTCTGGTACTACGTCAACAGCGACCGCGTGCGCTATGAGTTCTTCGTCGTCTTCTCCCAGCGCTGGGGGGCCGGACCCTACCGGATCTGGGAGCCGAACGAGGGGCTGGGCGAGCTCTTCAGGGACAGCGCGAACCCGGACGAGCGCTCGCTCCAGGCGGTCGCCGACGGCTGCATCAACGGCGACAAGCTGGCCGGCGCCATCAGCTGGATCCTGCAGCAGCGGATGGGCTACAGCATGCTCCAGGCGCAGTTCGAGTCGCGGCCCGAGGGGCCGAGCACCGAGTGGGTGCAGACTTTCAACGCCTACACGACCGACCTGCCGGAGTCGGCCATCACCTTCCCGGCCAAGCTCACTTTAGAGTACCCAGGCCGCTACCAGGCGCGGACGGTGGTCCAGGGCCTGATGCAGGTGGCGTCCGCGGACATCGCCGAGGCGCAGCTCGGGGACGCCCGCTCCTACAACCTGCTCCTGACCGGCGAGGTGATCCAGAACAAGAAGCTCTTCGACAGCTTCCGCTACAAGTTCGACTTCCCCGCCAACCAGGTGCAGGACGGGAAGATCCCCCTGGTCTTCCAGCGCTACCTGCGCCCCGGCAGCTACACCCTGGTGATCAAGGCCGAGGACGTCAACTCGGGCAAGTTCTACCGCTCGGAGGAGAAGATCACGGTTCCGGAGACCGACCGGGTCGCCCCGACCGCGCCGCCGCCCCTGGACGAGGAGAGCCGGCGCATCCTCGCGGAGGCGAACAAGGCGCTCCGCACGGGCGAGACGACGCTCAAGATCATCCGCCCCCAGGGCGAGCTGCACACCGGGATGCAGCGTTTCGACACCCTGGCGACCGGCAAGGACATCCAGAAGGTCACCTTCGTCCTGGACGGCAAGCCGATCCTCACCAAGAAGGTCGCCCCCTACAGCGTCGAGCTCGACCTCGGGCCGGTGCCCAGGACGCGGAAGCTCGACGCCATCGCCTACGACGAGAAGGGGGCGGTCCTCACCCAGGACCAGCTCCTCATCAACTCCGCCGGCCACCGCTTCGCGGTCCACCTGGTCGAGCCGCAGCGCGGCAAGCGCTACGAGAAGAGCCTCCTCGCCCTGGCCGACGTCGACGTGCCGGAGGAGCAGGCGGTCGAGCGGGTGGAGTTCTACCTGAACGAGACCCTGGTCGCGACCGCCTACCAGCCGCCCTACACGCAGCCCATCCTCCTCGCCAAGGGCGGCGTTCCGTCCTACGTGCGGGCGGTCGCCTATGGGGTCGACGGCTCCTCGACGGAGGACCTCGTCTTCGTCAACGCCCCGGAGGGGATGGAGCGCCTGAACATCCAGTACGTCGAGCTCTACGCCTCGGTGCTCGACAAAAAGGGGCGCCCGGTCGAGGGGCTCACCCAGAAGGACTTCACCCCGTTCGAGGACAACGTCAAGCAGCAGATCACCCGTTTCGACCGGGTCCACGACCTCCCCATCCACACCGCCATCACGCTCGACATCTCGGCATCCATGGAGGGGAACCTGCCGGAGACCCAGCAGGCCGCCCTCGGGTTCATCCAGCAGACGGTCAAGCCCAGGGACCGGGCGACGATCGTCACCTTCAACGACCACCCGAACCTGGCGGTCAAGTTCACCAACAACGTGACGACGCTCGCCGGCGGCCTGGCGGGCTTGAAGGCCGAGCGCGGCACCGCCCTCTACGACAGCATCATCTTCACCCTCTACTACTTCAACGGCATCAAGGGGCAGCGGGCCATGCTCCTGCTCTCGGACGGCAAGGACGAGAGCAGCCGCTTCACCTTCGAGGACGCCATGGAGTACGCGCGGCGGGCGGGGGTGACGATCTATGCCATCGGCCTCGGCAAGGACGTCGACAAGAAGCATCTGACGAAGATCGCCGAGGAGACCGGCGGCCGGAGCTTCTTCGTCGCCACGGCGACGGAATTGAAGCCGATCTACGCCGAGATCGAAAAGGAGCTGCGCTCCCAGTACCTGATCGCCTACCAGTCGACCAACGCCGGCGAGGACACGAGCTTCAGGAGCGTGGATCTCAAGGTCGACCAGTCCGGGCTGGAGGTTAAGACGATCCGGGGGTACTACCCGTAGGGATGCCCGGTAGCGGGGCGGGGTTGCCCCTCCCCCCGCCCCGGGCGTAGGATCGGCGGACGATGTCGGTCCCGAGCCGCCGGCCCTTGCTGTTCCTCCTCCTGGCCCTTGCGGCGGCCTCGCCGTCGTTTGCGTCTCCGGCCCACGCCGCCAAACCCGCGCCTCCTGCCGCCGCCGCGCCGACACCGGCGGACGCCCAGCCGCTCCCCCCTCTCCCCGCCGACCTCGCCCAGCGCCACCGCGACTTCGTCGACCTGGCGGGTCCGCTCATGAGCGCCAAGGAGCAGGCCGCGTTCCTCGCCTTGAAGCAGGACTACCAGCGGGACGCCTTCGTCCGCCAGTTCTGGAAGGCGCGCGACCCCTTCCCGCAGACGGCGGTCAACGAGTTCGAGGAGAGATGGGAGGGGCGGGCACGGGCCGCCAAGGAGAAGTTCGGCAACCTGACCGAGGACCGGGCGCGCATGATGCTGTGGAACGGCGAGCCGGCCCATGTCGTCAAGTCGCACTGCCCGGAGATGTTCCTTCCGCTCGAGATCTGGTCGTTCGAGAAGAACGAGTTCGCGCGCACCGGCTACAGCCTGGTCTTCGTGGCGCCCGCCGGCAGCACCTGGCGGCTCTGGTACCCGAGCCAGGGGATCACCTCGCTCCTCTCCTTCGACGTCCGCGGCCGCTACCCCGAGGGCCCGCGGCCGGAGCTGATCGAGGAGGCCTGCGCGCAGGGGTCCGAGATCCTGAGCGCGCTCGGCAGCGTGATCGACTGGACCCGGGTCGAAAAGAGCGTCCAGCTCGCCCCCCATCCGAGCGAGGAGTGGCTCAGCACCTTCTCCGCCTACTCGACCGACCTCCCCCAGGGCGCCGCCGCCTTCCCGGCCGAGCTCGCGGTCACCTTCCCCGGCCGCTACGGCAGCCGCACCGTCGTCCAGGGTCTCCTCTCGGTGCCCAAGGACGAGGTCAAGCTCGCCAAGACGGGCGACTTCGAGTCCTACGACTTCGTCATCGACGGCGAGGTGCTCCGGAAGGAGGAGCTCTTCGAGCACTTCCGCTACCGCTTCACCCTCCCGGTCAAGGAGGCCGCGGCGCAGATCCGGGAGGGGCGCTTACCCCTCATCTTCCAGCGCTACCTGCGGCCCGGCCCCTACACCCTGATCGTCAAGATCGAGGACGTGGGCGGGAAGCGGTACTTTCGAGACCAGCGCGAGCTCGAGGTCCCGGCCGGCCCCATTACCCCGCCGACTTCCGAGGTAACCGCCGCCGCCCCGGCCAACCCCCCCACGTCGCCGGGGGCGACCGGCCGCGATCCGGTCAAGGAGGCCAACTCCTCCCTCCACGCCGGCGACCAGACGATCCGGCTCCTGCCGCCGCCGGAGGGGCTGGTGACCGGCAAGTCCCGGGTCGAGGCGGTGACGACGGGTGAGGGGATCGCCCGCGTCATCTTCCTCCTCAATGGCAAGCCGATCCTGTCGAAGGCCCGGCCCCCCTACAGCGTCGAGCTGGCGCTCGGCGAGCAGCCGAAGATCCATTCGCTGAAGGCCGTTGCCCAGGGACCGGGCGGCGAGGAGCTGGCCCAGGACGAGGTGTTCCTGAACGCTGGCCCGCACCGCTTCTCGCTCCGCCTGCTCGAGCCGCAGCCGGGGAAGACCTACCACGAGAGCCTGCGCGCCAACGCCGAGGTCAAGGTGCCGGAGGGGGAGACCCTGGAACGGGTCGAGTTCTACCTGAACGAGACCCGGATCGCGACTCTCTACCAGCCCCCCTTCGCCCAGCCCATGGTCCTGCCGCCGGGCGACAAGGTCACCTACGTGCGCGCCGTCGCCTATCTGGCGGATGGCGGCAACTCGACCGAAGACACGGTGCTGGTCAACTCGCCGAACCCGGGGGTGAAGGTCCAGGTCGACCTGGTCGAGCTCTACACCTCGGTCGTCGACAAGAAGGGGCGGCCGGTCCAGGGTCTCGAAGCCAAGGACTTCAAGGTCTTCGAGGACGGCGCCGAGCAGCAGGTGCGGCGCTTCGACCTCGTCAAGGACGTGCCGATCTATGCCTGCATCCTCCTGGACACCTCGGGCTCCATGGACACCTCGCTCCACGAGGCGGTCGAGGGCGCGCTCCGCTTCTTCGACAAGGTGATCACCCCCCGCGACCGGGCGGCGGTGGTGACCTTCGCCGACAAGCCGAACCTGGCGGTCAAGTTCACCAACAACCATGAGGTCCTGGCCGGCGGGCTCGCCAACCTGACCGCCGACGGCAACACCGCGCTCTACGACAGCCTCGTCTACACCCTCTACCTCTTCGGCGGGATCAAGGGGAAGCGGGCGATCGTCCTCCTCTCGGACGGCAAGGACGACAAGAGCCGCTACACCTTCCCCGATGCCCTGGAGTACGCCCGCCGCACCGGCGTCACCATCTACACGATCGGCCTCGGGCTCACCACCCAGGACGCCGACGTCCGCCTGAAGCTCCAGAAGCTCGCCGAGGAGACGGGGGGGAGACACTTCCTGATCGAGAAGGCGGTGGAGCTCGACTCGGTCTACAAGGAGGTCGAGGGCGACCTGCGGAGCCAGTACCTGCTCGCCTACGAGTCCACCCAGGGCGGCGCGGCGGCGAAGGACAAGTACCGCACTTTAGAGGTGAAGGTGGCGAAGCCCGGCTTGACGGCCAAGACCCTCCGCGGCTACTACCCTTGATCCCGCCCTCCCGCTTGCCCGATTTCTCGGCCCCCCCCGCCCTCGTCCTCGCCTCCGCCTCACCGCGGCGGCGGGAGCTCCTGGGCGGGCTCGGGCTCGCCTTCACGGTCCGTCCGGTCGACCTGGACGAGACCCCGCTGCCGGGCGAGGAGCCGCGCGCCTACGTCCTGCGCCTGTCCCGCGAGAAGGCGGCGGCCCGGACCGAGCCCGGAGAGCTGGTGCTCGCCGCCGACACGATCGTCGTCCTCGACGGCGACCTCCTGGGGAAGCCTCGGGACGAGCAGGACGCCCGGCGCATGCTCGGCCGGATCGCCGGCCGCGAGCACACGGTGCTCACGGGCGTGGCTTTGAGGGAGATGGGGCATGCCGGCCGCGACCTGCGCCAGGCAGCGGTGGTCGAGACCTCGCGGGTGCGGATGGCGGCGATGAGCCCGGAGCAGATCGCCTGGTACGTGACGACCGGGGAGCCGCTCGACAAGGCCGGCTCCTACGCCGTGCAGGGGCTGGGGGCGCTCTTCGTCGAGGAGGTCTTCGGCAACTACACCAACGTGGTAGGGCTCCCCCTCCCCGCCACCTACCGCCTCTTCGCCGAGCTGGGGTACGACCTGCGGTCCTTCCGAAGCGTTTAGCTGAAAGCTCTATCCCCCGAACTTGATGGGGTCGCCCAGCTCGTCGAGGGCGAAGTTGGTCATGATCTGGTGGCCGTTGAAGTCGAGCACCCGCATGTCCTGCTCGGTCTCCAGGTCCTTCGAGATGTTGTCGAAGGAGTGCTCGTAGCGCGCCTTGACCGCGTCCAGGTCGACCTCGTAGGCGATGAACTTGTCGATCCCCTTGTAGCGGAGCTTGCTCACGAGCCGCTCGTCGGTCAGCTTGGGGTAGGTGGACAGGACCAGGATCGGGCCGCTCCCGGTGAAGATCAGGTACGCCCGCGTGGCAGACTTCGGCATCTCTCCTCTTTCTCCTCCGCCTCTGGGAATCTCCTCGTCAAACTATCTCCCTGTCTCGGGGCTGTCAATCGGGCTGGGATAGAGTCGTTCCATGGAGGCTGACGGGAGAGAGGCGACGGCGGTGGTCCTCGTCCGGCCGCGGGAGGAGGGGAACGTGGGGTCGGCGGCGCGGGCGATGGCCAACATGGGGCTCGGCCGGCTGGTGCTCGTCGAGCCGGCGCCGGCCTTCGGCGACGTGGCGAAGGCGTTCGCCGTGGGGGCCGGGCACGTCCTCCAGGCGGCGGCGCGGGCGGCCTCGGTCGAGGCGGCCCTCGCCCCCTTCGCGCGGGTGATCGGGACGACCTCGGCCCGCGACCGGCGGCTGGGGGTGCCGCTCTTGACCCCTCGCGAGCTGCCGGGCTTCCTCGCTTCGGACCCGCCGGGCACCCCCACCGCCCTCGTCTTCGGCCCCGAGGTCGGCGGGCTCACCAACGAGGAGCTGGCCCGCGCCTCCGCCGTCGTCATCGTCCCCTGCGCTCCCGTTCATCCCACTTTGAACCTCGCCCAGGCGGTCCTCCTCCTCGCCTACGAGCTCCACCTGGCCAGCGGGGCGGCGCCGGCCCTCCCCGACTACCGGGAGGCGCCGGCGACCGGGGCGGAGGTCGACGGGCTCTTCGCCCACCTGACCCAGGTTCTCTCCCGGGTGGGATTCGATCGCGACACGAGCTTTCCGGGGGTGCTGCGGGACCTCCGGGGCCTCGCCTCCCGCGCGCTGCTCTCGGCGCGCGAGGTCGCCATCCTGCGCGGCATCTGCCGGCGGGTCGATCGCCTGCTGGAGCGACTGGGGGAGTAGAGGGGGAGCCTACTCTTCGTCGTCCCGGCTGCTCTCGATGTCTTCCTTCGAGAAGCCGCGGGTGACCATCTGGTAGGTGAGGGCGGCCATGCAGCGGCGCGCCACCTTGCGGACGCTCGACGGGTGGTAGCCCATCTGGGCGGCCACCTCGGCCGAGTCGTAGCCGAGGCCGTAGCGCAGGCGCAGCAGGGTGCGGCAGCGCGGCGGCAGCTCGTCGATGAGGTTCTTCAAGTCCCAGCGCAGCTCGGCCTTCTCCTGCGGCGCCGTCACCGGCTCCGAGAGGAGCTCCAGAATGGCGGCGTCGACCGAGCTGTAGAGGTTGGTGCGGCGCTTGCGCCAGTAGACGACGCAGCGGTTGCGCAGGGTGACCAGCAGCCAGGCTTCCGGGTCCTGGATCTCGTCCCACTTCTGGATGGTCGAGACGAGGGCCTCCTGTACCAGGTCCTCCGCGTCGTGAGCGGGGACACGGTAGCGGCCGAGGATCTGCTTCAGGCGCGGACGGAGGCGCCTCAGGAGCTGATCCAGGGACTCTCGGACAGGTCGATCGGAAATAGCCATTCGATCCTTAAACAAATGCTGCCAGTGCGTTGAGCTCCTCTGCCGGGCAATGATACTCCTACCGGCGAGGCCTTGCCAGCCATCTTTACCAATCTTGTCGTCAATTGTTGGGCGGAACCGTTTACATTACCGAGTCGTCACCCGGGGGGGAGGTCGAATCCGGGGGGAGTGATAGACTGCGCCGCCATGGAGACGCCGCAAACTATCGTCGATACCCGTCTGGAGGTCGCCCGCAGTCTCGCGCGGGCGCCGGTCATCGGCGTCGTCCGCACCGCCTCGACGGAGGAGGCGGCGCGGGTGGCGCGACTGTTCCTCGATTCCGGCCTCGAGCTGGTCGAGATCACCTTCACCGTGCCCGGGGGGAGCCGCCTCGTGCGCGAGCTGCTGGCCGACCGCGGCGCCGCCGGCCCGCCCTGGATCGGCATGGGGACGGTGACGACCGAGGCCCGCGCCCGCGAGGCGGTGGCCGCGGGGTCGGAGTTCCTCGTCAGCCCCAACACCAGCCCCGGCATGGCCGCGGTGGCCAAGGAGCACGGCAAGTACCTCGTCCTCGGCGCCCTCTCCGCCACCGAGGTGGTGACCGCCCACGAGCTGGGGGCGGACCTGGTCAAGGTCTGGCCGCTGCCGCCCGTGGGGGGGCCGGCCTACCTCTCCGTGCTGCGCCAGCCGCTCGGCGACATCCCCATGCTCGCCGGCGGCGGCTTCGAGGTCGAGGAGATTCCGGCCTACCGCGCCGCGGGGGCCATCGCCTTCGGTATCGGCGCCCCTCTCCTCGGCGCCACGCCGGAGGAGAGCCGGCGGCGGATCACGCGCGCGCTCACCCTGGCCCGCGGTGGATCGGCTTAGGATGGGACGCTTCGATGGGAGATGATGAGAAGATGACCTCGGCGACCCCGCCCCACCACGTCCAGTTCGACGCCACCCCGGAGATCTTCGCCACCGACTCGGCGGGCTCCTTCAGCTACCCGCTCCTGGTGGCGGGGACCCCCTTCATCGCCACCCACCTCTACGACGAGGTGCGCTTCGTCTTCTCGATCTGGCACCCCTCGGGGCAGCGGACGATCGACCTCGACCGCGCCTACGTCGAGCTGCGCTCCTCCTTCGACCCCGAAGAGGAGCACTGGTCGATGATCGCGGAGATCGATCCGGTGGTGCCGCCCTACGCCGGTGGGGAGAGCTTCGACGGCTGGATCGTGCTGCCGGTCCTCGGCGCCTCCTCCGCCTTCGCGGTCGTCGGCAGCGGCTTCGAGTCCCGGGCCCGCCTGCAGATCCGGGCGAGCGCCTACTTCGTGGCCTGACGCTTTCGTTACCGGGCGTCCCGCCCTAGCGAAACCCGCGGCGCAGCTCGCGCTTCCAGATCT
>JAXDLD010000257.1:0-8838 GCA_034666805.1 Acidobacteriota bacterium | reverse complement strand
GTCTTCCTGGAAGAGGCCACTCACTGGCTTCACCATGAGGAGCCGGAGGAGGTCAACCGCCAGCTCCTCGGGTTCTTAGGGATCGCCCTGAATCGTTGAAGCCTTTCTGGCATTTCGGCATTCCCCTTGCATAGCTCGACCCCGATACCTTCGGCCCGCGCCAGGCCCAAGAGCCCCGCGGGTCGTGTTGCCAAGAGGAGCGCCAGGAATGATCCGTGAGCAGATCTCGCCGGCCAAGGCGGGAACGACGCTGCAGGAGGAATACCTGGGCACCGGCCAGCTGCCTCGCGCCGCGATGGGCATCGCGGGGCTGGACGAGGTCCTGGGCGGGGGGCTGCCCCACAACCGGATGTACCTGATCGAGGGGGACCCGGGCGCCGGGAAGACGACCCTCGCCATGCAATTCCTGCTGGAAGGGGTGAGGAAGGGCGAGACCGGCGTCTACGCCACTCTCTCGGAGACCGAGGAGGAGCTGCGCGACGTCGCGCACTCGCACGGCTGGAACTTGGACGGCATCACCATCTGCGACCTGCAGACCGCCGAGGAGAGCCTCAAGGCCGACTCGCAGTACACCCTCTTCCACCCCTCCGAGATCGAGCTCTCGGAGACCACTCGCACCGTGCTCGAGGCGGTCGAGGCGATCCAGCCGCGGCGGGTGGTGTTCGACTCGCTCTCCGAGATCCGCATGCTGGCCCGCGACTCGCTGCGCTACCGGCGGCAGGTCCTCGCCCTCAAGCACTACTTCACGGGCAAGCGGTGCACGGTGCTCCTCCTCGACTACCGTACCGTGCCGGGGACCGAGTTCCAGCTCCAGAGCCTGACCCACGGCGTGCTCACCCTGGAGCACCTGGCCCCCGAGTACGGCGGCCAGCGGCGGCGGCTCAAGGTGCAGAAGGTGCGGGGCATCCGCTTCCAGGGCGGCTACCACGACTTCAGCATCGAGCCCGGCGGCCTCGCCGTCTACCCGCGCCTGGTCGCGGCGGGCCAGAAAAAGGAATTCGCGCGCGAGGCGATCTCCTCCGGCATCCCCGATCTCGACGCCCTCGTGGGGGGCGGGCTCGAGCGCGGGACGAGCACGATGCTCCTCGGCCCCTCCGGGGTCGGCAAGTCGACCCTCGCCATGCAGTATGCCTTGGCCGCCGCCGAGCGCGGCGAGAGGGTCGCCCACTACGTTTTCGACGAGACGCCGGAGAACTGGCTCCTCCGCGCCGAGGGACTGGGGATGGACTTCGGGGAGCACCTGAAGAGCGGCCGGGTGATCCTGCGCCAGGTCGATCCCGCCCAGATGTCGCCCGGCGAGCTCTCGCAGCAGATCTGCCAGGGGGTGACCGCGGGCACCCGCATGGTCGTGCTCGACAGCCTGAACGGCTACCGGAACGCCATGCCGGAGGAGCGGTTCCTGACCCTCCACCTGCACGAGATGCTCTCCTATCTGGCCCAGCAGGGGGCGGTGACGATCCTGATCATGGCCCAGAACGGAATCGTGGGGCAGGGCTTGGAGTCGCCGGTCGACCTTTCCTACCTGGCCGACAACGTGATCCTGCTGCGCTACTTCGAGGCCTCCGGCGAGGTGCGCCACGCGATCTCGGTGATGAAGAAGCGCACCGGCGCGCACGAGAAGTCCGTCCGCGAGTGCCGCATCGGCCCGCCCGGCTTCCATGTCGGGCGGCAGCTGCGCGACTTCGACGGCGTCTTGACCGGCCAGCCGGTCTATTCCGGCCATGCCTTCGATACCGGAAATGCTGGCGATACGGGCGAGAACGGCCCGGGGGGCCCGCATGTCTGACCGCTTCGAGGAGAGGGTCCTGGTCTTCGCCCCGACCGGCCGGGACGCGATCCTCACCTGCGAGGTCCTCACCCGCGCCGGCTTCACCGCTTCGCCCTGCGAGGACTTGCACGGGCTCTGCGACGAGATCGCGCGCGGGGCCGGGATGGCCATCCTGGTCGACGAGGCCCTGTCGCCCGAGACCGTCAACCACCTCCTGGACGTCCTCGGCAGCCAGGGCCCCTGGTCGGACCTGCCACTCCTCGTCTTCACCCGCCGCGACTCGACGGATGACGTCCTCGCGACCTTGGAGCCGCTCGGCAACTCGACGATCCTCGAGCGGCCGGTGCGGGTCAAGACCCTGGTCTCGGCCTGCAAGGCGGCCCTCCGCGCCCGCCGCCGCCAGTACGAGGTGCGCGATCTCCTCCGCAGCCAGGCCCAGGCCGACCGGAGGAAGGACGAGTTCCTGGCCATGCTCGGCCACGAGCTCCGGAACCCCTTGGCGGCGATCCGCAACGCCCACTCGGTCCTCGAACGGATCGGCTCGGCCGACGAGCCGGAGGCGCGCCAGCGCGGGGTCATCGACCGCCAGACCCGGCACCTGGCGCGGATGGTGGACGACCTCCTCGACATCTCCCGGGTCACCCTGGGCAAGATCACCTTGAAGGCCCAGGCGGTCAACCTCCAGGAGGTCGTCGAGCGCTGTCTGCGCGAGCTCGGCACGGCGGCTCAGGCCGAGCGCCAGCACCTGACCCTCGAAGCGGCGACCGAGCCGGTCGAAGTCGACGGCGACCCGGTGCGCCTGGAGCAGATCGTCTCCAACCTGCTGCACAACGCCATCAAGTACACGCCGCCGGGCGGGCGGATCGCCATCTCGGTGGGGGAGGTGGGGGGGGAGGCGGTGATCCGGGTGAGCGACAGCGGCGTCGGCATTCCGCCCGACATGCTGCCGCGGGTCTTCGACCTCTTCACCCAGGTCGAGAGCTCGATCCCGCGCTCGCAGGGCGGCCTGGGGCTCGGCCTCCCCCTCGTGCGGAGCCTGGTCGAGCTGCACGGCGGGCGGGTGTCGGCGGCCTCCCCGGGCCCGGGGGGCGGCAGCGAGTTCACCGTCCGCCTGCCTCTGCGCCGCGCCGACTCGGAGACCTGCCAGGTCCCCTCCCTGCCGGCCCGGGCGCTCCGCGGAAGCTCCGCCGGCCAGGGCCTGCGCATCCTGGTGATCGAGGACAACCAGGACGGCCGGGAGTCGCTCCGCGACCTGCTGGAGATCTGGGGCTACCGGGTGGACGTCGCCGAGGACGGCCCGCTCGGGCTCGCGCGGGCGCTCGCCTCGCCGCCGGACGTGGCGCTCATCGACATCGGTCTCCCCGGCTTGGACGGCAACGAGGTGGCGCGCCGCATCCGCGCCAACTTGAACGGCCACACCCCCTGCCTCATCGCCATGACCGGCTACGGCCAGCCGGAGGACCGCGGCCGGGCCATGGAGGCCGGGTTCAACACCTACCTGGTGAAACCGGTCGACCCCGAGACCCTCTCCCGTCTCCTCGCCGAAGTCTGCGAGCACGGCCACACCCTCTCCGGTTCACAGACGTAGGACTTCCCAGCGCGCCAGAAGCACGAGGACCAGCGGCATCAGGTTGGTGTTGACGACGTCGTGCAGGCTGGCCGCCCAGCCGAAGCCGTCCCGCAGGTCGAAGTACTCCATGACGAGCGAGAGCAGGAATCCGGGGAGGAGGACCCACCAGGAGCTCAGCCTGCGTTTGAGGACGATGACCGCGCCGAGGAGGCAGAGGAACCCCACGTAGATGTGGATGGCATCCTTGGTGAGCGGCAGGACCGAAACCCACCACAGCTTGAACAGCTGGTAGCTCGATTTCATAGGCCGGTATGAGACTACCACCCCGCTCTGGCACGATCCCTGCTTCTGTACGTTTAAAGCATCTAGCGAAGGAGGTCTTACCATGCATGCCAAAACCTTGATTCTCGCCGCCAGCCTTACCCTCCTGGGCACCGCCCCCGCGGCGTGGGCCCAGAACGACCCACCGCCGGAACATCGCTATCCCGATGCCGCTCACATCGAGCGGGTGATCGGAGTGGCGCAGGACATGTCCAGGACCGCCGCCTCCATGAGCCATCAGGCGGATCGCAACAACCGCCGCCCGAATGACGCCGAGGGGGCGATGCTCGACCGGCTGCACGAGCTCACCACCCGCGCCAAGCACTTCGAAGGCACGGTCGAGCAGTTCCGGCAGAGCCCCGAGCGCACCTCCGAGGACTTCCAGGCCCTGGTCTCGACCTTCGATGCCACGGCGGACGCCCTGCGCACGACCAACCGCCGCCCCTACATCGACCGCGGAATGGCCCATATCGCCCGCTTGATGGACGAGCTGTCGCCGTACTACGGCCGGACGGGTGATTTCCGCGAACGCCATGGCTACCGCGATCAGGGCGACGACAGTCACCGGGACAACAATCGCGACCGCGACAACCGTCCGCCGGTCCGCTGATCCTCAAGTCCTGAGCACGCCAAGCCCGGCCGGCCCCGCTGGCCGGGCCCACTCCCTCCACTAGCAGTCGCCGATGCGCTTGCCCTTGATGTGCTGCGTCATCTTCATCGGTCCTTTTTTGGTCACCAGGCTCATGTGCATCGTGCTCTCGTAAGTGTCGCCAGCGTAGACCAGCTCACCCGCGCCCTTGGCGCCGTTCTGGCAGGTAAACGTCCACGACGCCTTGTCGCTGCTGGCCTTGACATCCGACGCCTGGCACTTGCCGGATTTCTGCAGCTTCGCGATCATGGCTTCCGGCGTCGAGATATCTTGCGCCTTCTCGCACCGGGTGGCGGTCATCGGCTGCATCGGCGGCTGCCCTTCCATCTCCGAGGTCACCATGACCTCCCAGTTTCCCGGGTGGAAGTTGAAATGGCCCGCGGCCCATGCGGCGGAACCGGACACGAGGAGGGTCGCGGCACACGCGAGCGCTGTCGATTTCTTCAATGGGTCTCCTTTGAAGTAGGGGGGCATCGGGCCTCAGCCTATCAGTTCGGAACCCCGAGGCCGCTTGGGCGGGCCGCGACCACCCCTCTCACCCCGCCCTCCGTCAGCTCAACCAGCTCGGCTTCCGCGAAGCGGTTCCACAGGTCCCAGTCGGTGCGGCAGAAGACCCGGACGTAGTTGTCGGTCAGCCCCTGCGCCACCCCCGCCGTCTTCGGGCGCTCCCAGAGGACCGTCACCCGCTGCCCGAGCTGCAGAAGCCAGAACTCCTGTTCGGCCGCCGCGGCAACCGCCATCATCCGCGCCGCCCGATCCTTCTTCTCCTCCGGGGCGACCGGTCCGGGCATCGTCTCCGCCGCGGTCCCCGGGCGGGGGGAGAAGGGAAAGACGTGGACCTTGGCGAAACCTATGGCCCGGACCGTCTCCAGGCTCTCCGCGAATTCCGCCGCCGTCTCCCCCGGAAAGCCGACGAGGACGTCGGTCGTGATCGCCACCCCGGGGATCGCCTCGCGGACCTTCTCGACCAGGGCAGCGTAACCCTGGGCGCTGTAGGGCCGGCGCATCCGCCTCAGGGTCGCCGAGCAGCCGCTCTGGAGCGAGAGGTGGAGATGGCGGCAGAGCCGGGAGTCTTGGAAGAGATCGAGAAGGCGATCGTCCAGCTCCCAGGGGGCGATGGAGGTCAGGCGCAGGCGTGGCGCTCCGCCCTCGGCGAGGACGCGGGCGACGAGATCGGCGAGGCCGATTCCCTCTCCACGGTAGGCGGAGATCTGCACCCCGGTCAGGACCACCTCCCGGCAGCCGGCGGCGGCGAGCGACTGGACCTCGGCCACTACCTCCCCGGACGGGCGGCTCCGCTGCCGGCCGCGGGTCTGGGGAATGATGCAGAAGGCGCACTGCATGTTGCAGCCGTCCTCGATCTTGACCAGGGCGCGGGTGTGGCCGAGATCGATCGGCACCCAGGGGACCGGCACGGGTTCGGTCTCCGCCGACTCGGACGCGGCGAAGTCGGGGAAGGCGGCCACGACGCGCTCGAAGAGGGCCTCCTTCTCGCCGTTCGGCACCACCAGGTCCACCCCTTCGAGATTCGCCGCCGCCGCCGGCTCCCCCGCCGACCAGCAGCCGGTAACGACTGTACGGAGGTTCGGGTTCGCCCGGCGGCCTCCCCGGGCCGTCTTCCGCGACTGGCGGGCGGCGGCCTGGGTGACCGTGCAGGTGTTGACCACGTGCAGATCGGCCTCGGCGAGCGAGCCCACGAGGCGATGGCCGGCGGCCGTGAAACGGCGCGCCATGGCCTCGATCTCCGCCTGGTTCAGCTTGCAGCCTAAGTGAGTGAAGCAGACCCGCATAGGGGGATTCTATGCGACCGCCACATCACCGAAGGTCATGCCCGCCAGCGCCTGCTGAAGGCGGCCTTGCTCCTCCGGATCGTGGGCACTCGCCAGGCGGTCCGCCAACTCGCGGAAGCGGCTCCTCTCCTGCTCGGGGGCTTCATCAACTCCACCTTCGCGGCAACAGCATCGGCCTAGCCTTCTCGCCTGGACTCGGCCTGCCGCTCCGCGATCACCTCGTCCGCCAGACTGACTCCGGCAGGGATGTGCGCGAAACGCTGGCGTAGCCGCTGCAGCACGGCATCGCGCTTCTCGAGCACGAGGCGCTGGTCTTCGACAACAGCGGCCAAGATATCTCCAGGAGCCGCGTTCGAATCAGGAGACCACTTCATCGGATCATCATGCCACGGGCAGCTCGGGCACGGAAATAGGGTACCGCCTGATTGACGCCCTTGGGCGTTGTCCTTTACTATAGCCACAAGCGTCGTCTCCCCACCAGGTCCTCGCCCGGTGTAAGAGATCCGGGGCCCCTCCCGCGATTGGACGACGACCCCGGATAGAATCAGCGAAAGGCCACCGGCCGCAAGGAGCGAGACATTCCATGGCAGAAGCCAAGTTCGACCGTTCGAAGGCGATTGACGGCGCCCTGTCCCAGATCGAGCGCCAGTTCGGGAAGGGCTCGATCATGCGCCTGGGCGCGCGTGAGCACCTGGCCATCGAGGCGATCCCCTCGGGGTCGCTGTCCGTCGACTACGCGATCGGCATCGGCGGCTTCCCGCGCGGCCGGGTGGTCGAGGTCTACGGCCCGGAGTCGTCGGGGAAGACGACCCTGGCCCTCTCCGTCATCGGCCAGGCCCAGAAGCGCGGCGGCATCGGCGCCTTCATCGACGCCGAGCACGCCCTGGACGCCGAGTACGCGAAAAAGCTCGGGGTCGACATCGACAACCTCCTCGTCTCCCAGCCGGACAGCGGCGAGCAGGCGCTGGAGATCGCCGAGATGCTGGTGCGGAGCAACGCCGTCGATGTCGTGGTGGTCGACTCGGTCGCCGCCCTGGTCCCCAAGGCCGAGCTCGAGGGGGAGATGGGCGACTCCCACGTCGGGCTCCAGGCGCGTCTCATGTCGCAGGCGCTGCGGAAGCTCACGGGCGTCGTCGCCAAGTCGAAGACCTGCCTCGTCTTCATCAACCAGATCCGCGAGAAGATCGGGGTGATGTTCGGCAACCCCGAGACGACGACCGGCGGCCGGGCGCTCAAGTTCTACGCCTCGGTGCGGATCGACATCCGCCGCATCGCCGCCTTGAAGGAGGGCGAGGAGGTGACCGGCTCCCGGGCCAAGGTCAAGGTGGTCAAGAACAAGGTGGCCGCCCCCTTCCGTCAGGCCGAGTTCGACATCGACTACGGCGAGGGGATCTCGCGGATGGGCGAGCTGGTCGACTTAGGTGTAGACCACAAGCTGATCGTCAAAAGCGGCGCCTGGTACAGCTACGGCGACCTCCGCATGGGCCAGGGACGCGAGAACTCGAAGCAGTTTCTGCGCGACAACACCGAGTTGGCGGACGAGCTGGAAGGCAAGCTGCGCGAGAAGCTAGGGATCCCGGTGACGGTCCGCAGCGATGTGGCGGGCACGGCCGGGGAGTAGGGAAGAGACTGGGATGCGGGGCGGTCGCCGGCCGCGAAACGCCCGGCACGGCCGACCGCCCGCTCCCTCCTACCGCCGGATCAAGCGCAGGAGGAACAGCAGTACGACCGCGCCGATGAAGGCGACGAAGATGGTGCCGGCCAACCCTCGAAAGGGCGTGTGCCAGCCGAACTGGCGGAAGATCCAGCCGCCGACGAAGGCGCCCACGATGCCGATGATGATGTCGCCGACGAGGCCGAGGCCCCCGCCCGTCACCAGCGACGCCAGTAGACCGGCCACAAGGCCGACGATGATCCAGGTCAGGATATCCATGGTCTTCTCCTCACGAGACGGGTTCAGGTGTCCAGCAGATCGAGTAGAAGCATGACACATGCCACGTTCCTCTCACGGCAGGCTGGAGGAGCGCGATAGACTCCGCCGTCGTGCGCACACCCCGTCTCCTCCTCACCCTGACCCTCGCCGGTTTCGCCGTCCTCGCCGCGGGCGTTGCCGGCATCGCCGGTTGCTCCCGGCCGACCCCGCAGCCGGCCGGCGCCTGGCAGCGGATCGACCTCTGGATCGAGCCACCCCAGGTCGAGCTGTGGACCAAATCCACCCGGCCGTTCTCGAAGCGGATCTCGTTCCTCGGCGCCGCCGAGGTGCGGGACATGAGCAAGGTGCCGCCGCAGCAGCTCCTCGCCTTCCCCACCCGCACGGCGGGCCAGGTGCGGGCGGTGGAGCAGCAGCCGGGGTCGCGCCTCAAGTGGCACCTGCGTCTCCCCAAAGACTCCTACTTCTCCTTCGTCCCCCTCGGCTCCGAGACCCCGTGCGCCTGCACCTACCGCATGGGCCTCCGCGCCGGCGGCAGGATCGAAGAGCTCTACAAGGTGCCCGTCCAACCGGTCGGCCCCATCGCCAAGGCCACGGCCGAGGTCGACCTCTCCCCCTGGGCGGGACAGGAGGTCGACCTCCTCCTCCAGGTCGACGGGCCTCCCACGCTGGCACCCACCCCTCCGCCCCCTCCAGGCACCCCGGCCCCGCCGCCCGCCCCGGTCTCCGCCGCCCTCTGGGGGAGCCCGGCGGTGTATGGGAGGGGTGGCGCCGCCGTCCGGCGGCGCCTGGCGCATCCGAACGTCCTTT
>JAXDLD010000256.1:0-2876 GCA_034666805.1 Acidobacteriota bacterium | reverse complement strand
GAATGCTGGGGCGAGCACGGCACCGCCACTTTCATGATCCTGGGCGACGTCTGCACCCGGCGCTGCGGCTTCTGCGCCGTCACCTCCGGCCGGCCGCAGGCCGGGGTCGACCCCGCCGAGCCCGAGCACCTGGCGCAGGCGGTGGCGGCCATGGGCTTGAAGCACGCGGTGATCACCTCGGTCGACCGCGACGACCTCCCCGACGGCGGCGCCCGCCACTGGGCGCGGGTGATCGCGGCGGTCCACCGCCAGAGCCCCGGGACGGCGGTCGAGGTCCTGACCCCCGATTTCCGCGGTGTCCCCGAGGCGCTCGACATCGTTCTCGCGGCGCGGCCGGAGGTCTTCTCGCACAACGTCGAGACCGTCCCCCGCCTCTACCGCCAGGCGCGGCCGGGGAGCCGCTACGACCGCAGCCTGGCGCTCTTGGCCGAGGCGGCGGCGCGGCGCGATGCCGGCCGCTACGCGGGACGGGTGAAGACGGGGATCATGGTCGGCCTGGGCGAGACCGCGGACGAGGTGCGGCAGACGATCGCGGACATCCGCGCCGCCGGGGTCCAAATCCTCACTCTCGGCCAGTACCTGCAGCCGACCCCGAAGCACCTGCCGGTCGACCGCTTCGTCCACCCGGACGAATTCGCGGCCTACCGCGAGCACGCCCTCTCGCTCGGCTTCGCTCACTGCGAGTCGGGTCCCCTCGTGCGCAGCAGCTACCACGCCCACGAGCACGTCAAGTAAGGGGCCGGGCCGGGGGGCGCCTTGTCCCGTTTCCTTTCCTCCACCGCACATTGCTCCATGAAAGGCGGTGAAGCCCAGTATGCGCGGCAACCGCCGGGACCTCTTCCGGGTTCTGGCGTTTCCACCCTGTGGAGGGGGCGGATGACCCGTACCTCCAGAGCGCCGCTCTCCTGGGCGGGATCGATGGCTGAAACCGCGCCGAGCACCCTGTACGAGGTCCTGCAGATCGATCGCATCCGTGCCTTCTCCGGCGGCCGGGCCAATCTTCCCTCCGCCCTTTCCCGCGGGGGAGGGGTACGCCGGGAACCGTCCGGGCTCGGGGGGCTGCTCGGCCGCGCGCCGGCCATGCAGGAGCTCTTCCGCCGCATGGAGAAGGCGAGCCACAGCTACAGCCCGGTGCTGATCGAGGGCGAGACCGGAGCGGGCAAGCGGCTGACCGCCTGCACCCTCCACGCCGTCGGCCCCGCCGCCGGCGGCCCCTTCGTCGCCGTCGACGCCGCGAGCCTCGAGGGACGGCAGGGCAACGTCCTCGCGGCCCTCCTGTCGCAGGGCCACGAGCGCGGCGGGACCCTGTTCTTAGACGAGGTCTCCGACCTGCCGGCCGAGGCGCAGCGGGAGCTCTGGCGCCTGCTCGAGACGGCGCGGCGCCGGCCCATGGGCCTCCTGCCCCGGACGGCCATGCGGATCGTCTGCTCGACCAGCCGCGACCTCCGCGCCGAGGTCGAGCGCGGGACCCTCCGCGAGGACCTCTTCTCCCGGCTGCGCGGCTTCGTCCTGCCGGTGCCCAGCCTGCGCGAGCGGCGCGAGGACCTGCCGCTCCTCTTCGACCATTTCCTTTCCGAGCTCTCCCAGGTCCACGGCAAGCGGACCGCCGGCCTCTCCTCGGCCGCTCTCGACCTGCTGCTCGCCCACGGTTGGGAGGGCAACGTCCGCGAGCTGCGCGGCGAGCTTGAGCGGGCGGTGATCCTCACCCCCGAGGGCGCCGTGATCGAGCCGCGGGTGCTCTCCCCGGACCTCCTGCCCGGCGGCATGCCGAGCTGCGGGTCGTCCACCGCGACCCTGAAGCAGCGCTCGCGGGTGCTGGAGAAGAAGATGCTGGCCGAGGCCCTCGCCCGCAATCGCTGGAACGTCGCCGCCACCGCCCGCGAGCTGGGGATCAGCCGGGTGGGCCTGAGCAAGAAACTGCGCTCGCTGGAGCTCAAAAGGCCCCCCCGCGCTCCCCGAATTCCGCGCTCTTCCCAGGCCCCGCGAGGCTAGGATGGGCATCAACAGATTTTTCGCGTACACTACGAACCCTGGCCTGACCCTTTGTCAAAGGAGAGATCTCATGTCGAAAGGATTCCGGCGCACCGCAGCAGGAGTTGGCCTCGCCCTGACCCTCGCGCTGTCCGCCACCCCGGCCGCCCAGGCGGCCCCCTCGCGCTCTCATCGTGGAGACCGGGCGGTGCGCGCCACTCCGAGCCCGAGCCTGTTCTCCGCCCTCTGGAGCTACCTCATCGGCGGCGATCCGGGCGTCCATCCGACCCAGGGGCCGACGGTCGACCCCAACGGCGTCCATTGACTCGCTTGGCGTGATGACGCGGAGGGACCGCCGAGCTGGACAGCGGCGGTCCGGAGTGGTACCCTTGAGGGACTTGCTTAATCGGCCTCTCAAATCTTTGGATGGACCGGTCCCGACCCGCCGTGAGCCGCGGAATGCGGTACACGGCGTCGCCGTTCTCAAGGGAACGGGGACCGGTTTCGCTCGCCGGCGAGGCGCTTGATGCCCCGCTCGGTCCTGGAGGTGCTGACCATGTTTGAGGCTCATCCGAATCGCGAAGAGCTCGAAGGCTTCATGCTGGGCGACCTGGCGCCCGAGCCGACCCGGCGCGTCCTGCGCCACCTCCTCTCGGACTGCGACCGGTGCCAGGAGGCGACGGCCCTGATGTGGGACGTCGGCGCGAGCTCGACCCCGGAGTGGCCGCTCTCGGCCACGATCGCGGGAACGGCCGGCGAGACCGCCCAGGCGACCCAGGCTTCTGGTCTCCGCGAGCCGGTGGGGCGCTTCGACTACGACTGGGCCATGGACCGGGTCTTCGACCGCGTGCGGCGGATCAACACCGCTCTCCAGGCGGAGCGCTCGGAGGCCCACGAGCTGTTCG
>JAXDLD010000255.1:0-3556 GCA_034666805.1 Acidobacteriota bacterium | reverse complement strand
CTCTTCCTGGAGGTCGCCCAGTTCGTGGAGGACATGGCTCGCGAAGGCAAGCGCATCCTCTTCGTCGGGACCAAGCGGCAGGCCCAGGAGGCGATCGCCGAGGAGGCGCGGCGCTGTGGCGAGTTCTACGTCACCCATCGCTGGCTGGGCGGCACGCTCACCAACTTCGTCACCATCCGGGCCTCGATCGAGCGGATGAAGGATGCCGAGGCGCGCCTGGGGGACGAGAGCGGCTCGCTCACCAAGAAGGAGCGGCTGCGCCTGGAGCGTGAGCGGGAGAAGATGACGAAGAACCTGGAGGGCATCCGCGATATGGAGGAGCTGCCGGACGCGCTCTTCGTCGTCGATCCCAAGAAGGAGTACATCGCCGTCTCCGAGGCCAACAAGCTGGGGATCCCGGTGATCGCGATCGTCGACACCAACTGCGACCCCGAGCTCGTCGACTACCTGATCCCGGGCAACGACGACGCCATCCGCGCCATCCGCCTCTTCTCGTCGCGCATCGCCGATGCCTATCTCGAAGGCTCCGGCAAGCTCGGCGACGATTCGATGATGGGCGGCAAGGACGGTGCCGCGCTGCCGTACGGTGCCGACAAGGACAGCATGGAGAGCGCCGCTCCCGCCTAGAGAAGGACCTCAACAGAAGATCCCCAGGTTCAAAAGGGGGCGCGCCGCCCCGGGGCGGCGGAGGAGAGGTCAGTCGAACCCGTGTCGATCTGACCTTTTCTTTTGCACGAGAGAATAATTTCGCGAGCTTAAAGGTTACGGATCGCGTTCCGAAGGAGGAATCCGTATGGAAGTCACCGCCCAGATGGTGAAACAGTTGCGGGAGCGCACCGGCGCCCCGATGATGGATTGCAAGTCCGCCCTGGGGGAGTCCCAGGGCGACGTGGAGAAGGCGATCGACGTGCTGCGCAAGAAGGGCCTGTCGCAGGCGGCCAAGAAGGCCGGCCGGGTGACGGCCGAGGGCGCGGTCGGCTCCTACATCCACGCCGGCGGCAAGATCGGCGTCTTAGTCGAGGTCAACTGCGAGACCGACTTCGTGGCCCGCACCGAGGCCTTCCAGGAACTGGTCCGGGACATCGCCATGCACATCGCCGCCGCCGACCCCAAGTTCGTCGGCCGTGAGGAGGTGACGCCCGAGGTGCTGGAGCGCGAGCGGGCGATCTTCCGCGACCAGGCCCTGGCCTCCGGCAAGCCGGCGAACATCGTCGACAAGATCGTCGACGGCAAGCTCGAGAAGTACTACTCGGAGTTCGTGCTTCTGGAGCAGCCGTTCGTCAAGGACACCGACAAGACGGTCGGCCAGCTCGTCGCCGAGCGGGTGGGGAAGATCGGCGAGAACATCAAGGTACGGCGCTTCTCCCGCTTCAAGCTGGGCGAGGGGATCGAGAAGCGCGCCGACGACTTCGCTGCCGAGGTCATGGCCCAGGCGGGTAACGCGAAGTAATGGAGAAGCCGATCGCGCCACCCCCGGCTTCCTGCGCCTTCCGCCGGGTGCTCCTGAAGCTCTCCGGCGAGGCGCTCATGGGGTCGCAGTCGTTCGGCATCGACGAAGCGGTGGTGTCGGGCATCGCCGACGAGATCCGCGAGGTGCACCTCCTGGGGGTGCAGATGGCGATCGTCGTCGGCGGTGGCAACATCATCCGCGGCCTCGCCGCGAGCCATCGCGGCATCGACCGGGTGACCGGCGACTACATGGGGATGCTTGCCACGGTGATCAACGCCTTAGCCCTCCAGGACGCCCTGGAGAAACGGGGCGTCCAGACCCGGGTGCAGACGGCGATCGATATCCGCGAGGTGGCGGAGCCGTTCATCCGCCGGCGGGCCATGCGCCACCTGGAGAAGGGGCGGGCGGTGATCTTCGCCGCCGGCACCGGCAACCCCTACTTCACGACCGACAGCGCGGCGGCGCTCCGCGCCAACGAGATCCACGCCGAGATCCTGCTCAAGGCCACCAAGGTCGACGGGGTCTACACCGCCGATCCGAGGAAGGACCCGAACGCGGTCCTGCTGCCGGAGGTCACCTATCAGCAGGTGCTCGAACGCGACCTCAAAATCATGGACACGGCCGCCATCAGCCTCTGCCGGGACAACGGCATCCCCATCGGGATCTTCAACCTGGGGACGGCCGGCAACATCCGCCGGGTGGTCTCTGGCGAGCGCGTCGGATCGGTCGTCCGGAATTAGCTTCAGGAGGGGGACATGAAAGAAGTATTCGGTGAAGTCGAAGCCCACATGAAGCTCGCGGTGGAGCACCTCCACCAGGAGCTCAAGCACCTGCGGACCGGACGGGCGTCGCTGCAACTGCTCGACGGGGTCCACGTCGACTACTACGGCTCGTCGGTGCCGATCAACCAGGTCGCCAACCTCTCGGTGCCCGACGCCAGCCTGATCGTCGCCGCGCCCTACGATCCGAGCCAGATCGCGGGCATCGAGCGGGCGATTCGCAAGTCCGACCTGGGGTTGAACCCCTCTTCGGACGGCAAGGTCATCCGCATCCCGGTGCCGCAGCTCACCGAGGAGCGGAGGAAGGAGATCGTCAAGAAGGCGCACGACATGGCGGAGCACGCGCGGAACGCGGTCCGCCAGGCCCGCCGCGAGGGCAACGACAAGCTCAAGAAGAAAGAGAAGGACAAGGAGATCAGCCAGGACGACGAGCGCCGCGGCCTAGACGAGGTCCAGAAGCTCCACGACCACTACATCGGCGACATCAACAGCGGTCTGCAGAAGAAGGAGCAGCAGATCCTGGAGGTGTAAGGGACGGGTTTGTTCCTCTACGGCTACCACCCCGTCCGCGAAGCGCTGCGACACCGTCCACACGAGGTCGCGCGGGTGCTCGTCGCCGCCTCCCGCACGGGCCGGCGGCGGGAGGAGATCGAGGATCTCTGCCGCCGGCACCAGGTCGCCTGCGAGGTCGTCCCCGAACGCCGGTTGACCGATCTCGCCGGCCCGGCCCACAACGGCCTCGCCGCCGAGGTGCGCCATGAAGCGGCTCAAGCCGCTGCGCCTGCCGCTTCATTCGAAACCGGGGCCGACCCGGACCTCCTGGTTCTGCTGGAAGACATTCAGGATCCGCGCAACCTGGGCGCGGTGCTCCGGGTCTGCGAGGGGGCCGGGGTGGGCCAGGTGCTGATTCGGGACCGCGGCTCGGCGCCGCTCTCGCCGACCGTGGCGAAGACCGCCGCCGGGGCGAGCGAGTGGCTGCCGATCGAGCGCATCGTCAACGCCGCCCAGACCCTGGAGCGCCTGAAGGCGGAGGGCTACTGGATCTACGGCACCGACCCCGAGGGCGACGCCCCATGGGAGGTCGACTTGACGGGCAAGGTCGTCCTCTGCTTCGGCGGCGAGGAGAAGGGGCTGCGCGCGCTCACCCGCCGGGTCTGCGACCGTCTCGTCGGCCTGCCCATGTGCGGCCGAGTCGGCTCGCTCAACATCTCGACCGCCGCCGCGGCGGTGCTCTACGAGGCCGTGCGGCAGCGGATGGAGAAGGGCGGACCGGCCGGGCTTGCCAGCCCTGCCCCTAACCGCTAGAATCACCCGGCTTCGGGGGACC
>JAXDLD010000254.1:0-15226 GCA_034666805.1 Acidobacteriota bacterium | reverse complement strand
TCCGGGAGCTTCGGGAACGCGTAGAAAGTCTTCGGGAACCTGTCCGGGAGCTTCAGCGATCCGTCCGGGAGCTTTCGGAACCCATGGAAAGTCTTCGGAGTACCTCTCCGGGAGCTTCGGAAAGTTGTCCGGGAGCGTCGGAAACCTGTCCGGGAGCTTCAGAAACCCGTAGAAAGTCTTCGGGAACGCCTCGAAAGTCCTCGGGATCTCGTGGAATGCCGGCCGCTCGCCGCCGTCACCCCGTACGCCCCGCGAGCCACGCCACCTCCCGCTCCCGCCGTTTGTACCCGGTCTCCGCCACCAGCTCCCGCGCCCGTGCCACGTGCCGGCGGGCCGCTTCGGGGTCGCCCTGCCGCAGGGCGAGCCGCGCCCCCTCCAGGTGGACGTCGCAGAGGTGGAGACGCATCCCGCCGCGCTCGGCAATCTCCATCGCCTCGGAGAGGTCCGCCGCGGCCCCGGCCAGGTCCCCCCGTAGGCGGCGGAAGGCGGCCCTGGCCAGGAGGCCACGCCCAATGAACTCTTCATCACCCGCCTGCCGCAGCACCTCCACGGCGCGGTCCAGGTGCTCCGCGGCCTGGGCGAAGTCCGCCTCGGCCTCCCCGCCGGGAGTCGCCGGCCCGGTGGCGGTCAGGGCCAGGCCGAGATGCGACCGGCCCAGGCTCAGGTGGTCGAGGGCGATGTCAAGGAGATTCCTGGAGCCTTGTAGGACGATGCCAAGCGCCTCCTCCGCCCGCTCCCGTACCTCTCTGCACGCCTGCCTGAATCGCTGCGCCTCTTCCGTGGCCGCGGCGAGTCCCTCCAGCCCGGACCCGCCCTCCGGCTCTCCACGGCTCAGCAGAAGATCGCAGTACTGATAGCCCTGGACCGAATACAGCCGGGGCCACTCGGGCTGCCACTCCCCCTGCAACGCCTCGGCCTCGCGGAAAGCATCCGTGCTCTCCTCCCACCGGCCCGCCTGGTGCAGGGCATCGGCCTGCGTCGTCCGATTGGCAATTCGCTCTGCCGCGTCGCCGCGGCGGTCGGCCAGAGCGACGCTCTGCTCCCCGAAGGCCACGGCCCGCCCCACCTCCCCCAGGGTCAGGGTCAGCTCGCTGAGGTTGCTAGCGACAATGGCGGCGTTCTTCCAGTCCTCCTGCGCGATTCGCCTCTCCAACCCGGCCTGCATGGGCGGAACCGCTTCCGCCAGACGGCCCAGCGCGCGTAGGCAGAAGGCGGCGTTCTCAAGGACCAACGACTGATCCGCCGCTTGGAGGTGGAACGAGGGCGGGTCCCAGGGGCGATCGAAGAAGCCCGCCAGCGCCGCCAGGTCCGAGCCGAAGGCCCCGAGCTTCCTGAAGTTGTAGAAATCGTTACCTCGCTGGATGCGCCGCCTGTAGACCTCCCGGAACGCCTCCTGCTGCCTCCCCGCCCGGCAGCCGTGGATCACCGCGGCGAAGAGCGGCTCCATTGCCTCCAGCGTCTCGGGAAGATCCGGCGCCGCCTGCTTGAGGTGCTCGTAGAGCCGGAGGTTCCCCTCCTGCCAGGCCTGGGGCCGCTCCCTCTCCAACTCCTCCTGGAAATAAACCCGCACGAGGGGATGGGCGTCGAGAACCCCCGTCTGCCGTGGATCGGCCCGCAGGAGGAGCCCGTGCTCTCGCAGGCTCGACACCGCCCACTGCCACTCCTCCTCCGAGAGCCCCACCAGCGGCTCGGTCAACCCCGGGATCTCCGGCTTCCCCCGCAGGGCCGCCAGCGCCTCCTTCCCTGCCGGTCGGTCTAACAGCCCCATGAGGCGCAGCACCGCCATCTCCGGCCCCTCCCCCAGCCAGTGGGCGTAGGCCCGGATGACCTTTAAGGCTTTCCCCCCCAGCCGCTCGTCCGCATTCCCCAGGTCCACATCCTTGCGCCGCCGCACGTCGCCGCCACAGGCTTTCCGTAGGTAGTTGCCCATCAGGGTGAGCGCCAGGGCGTGGTTCTCGAGCTCCACCGAGGCGGCCTTGAGCTCGGAAGGCTTCCCTAGGACCCCCAGCTCCTTCAGCAGCTCCGCCCCCGCCTCGGGACTCAAGGCCTCCAGATCCACCTGCGGTGCAGTCTGCGGGAACCCCTCCAGGTCCGCGATCCGCTCCCGGGTGGTGACGACGCAGAGGCCAGGGTTCGCCCCGGCCAGGCTCTTGAGCAGGGCGGCGAGCCCCGGGTCCTTGAGCTTCCCGGCGAGCGGTCCGGGAGGATGCTGGAGGGGCTCGACGCCGTCAAGGACGAGAATGGTCTTCTCCCGCCGCACCAGCTCGGCTAAACGCAGGCCGCGGTCCCGCGCCGCGCCGGCCGTGGGATTGGGATCGCCGAAAAAGCCGAGGGCGTGGTCGAGGAAGCGGTCGGCGGAGGTGACTCGCTCTTCCGTGCCCTGGCTGTAGAAGGACCAGTCGAGCACTCGCCGCGCACCCTTCCAACCGGCGTTGGACAACTTGTCGATCCAGCGGCTCACGAGAGTGGACTTGCCCACTCCGCCGAAGGCTACGAAGGTGAGGACGTGGACGCCCGGGTTCTCCCAGTCTGCATCGAGTCGGGTGAGCTCCTCGTCGCGGCCTACGAAGTGGGGACCGGGGGTGGGGAGGCGGCCGAGGTCGAGGTGGGGTTGGGAGGCCGACGAGGACTCGCGATGATTCGGAACGGTCGAACCCCTCACGGCCTCCGCGATGCCCTGGCAGATCGCTTTCAAGGCGTTGCCGCGTGCAGCTCCGCGCAGCGCGTTGAGCGGCCGTGCGAGGTCATGGAGCGCCTGGAAGCCCTGGAGCGGAGTCTGCTCGTACAGACACGGTGCGAGGAGAGCCCAAAGGATCTTCACTCGGCGTTGCCGCGCCGCTTCGAGGAGATACGACAGCTCCTCTTCGACGATGAAGTCCGAGGCCAGGAAGTTCGGACTGACCAGGAGGACCGCGACGCGAGCGGAGGCCAGCGCCGCTTCGATCTCTTCCCGCCATTGCTGGCTCGGCTTGATGGCACCATCCCACCAGACGTCCACCACCCCATCCCGCACCAGAGGAGCCAGCATGGTGCGGAGATCCTCGAGCCACTGCCTATCCTTATGGCTGTAGCTGACGAAGACTGGCCCTGCGGGGACGCTCGGGGACATTGGAGGAGAATTGTAGCGGAGGTTGTCGCAAAGCGAAGAGCGGGATCCCTCCCCCCGGGGAGGGGGAGGGTTGGGTCCGGGGGGAGGTTAGGAGGGGGGCATCTCCGTCAGGCAAGAGGCTCGTGGACTTCGCAGCCACCCCCCTCCTAGCCTCCCCCCTTCTCCAACCGCCACCCGCCCAGGGGGGAGGGACCCACCCGCCCGGGAGAGACCCCCTTAATTGGCGCCTATGCCCTCCTGAGGAGGGCCCCCTCAGCGCCGCACCGGCGTGGCATGGGTCGAAAGCGCCGCCGTGGCCGGGTCGAGGGCGAGGTGGGCCCAGGCCGCGTACTGCCGGCCCGAGGGGTGGAGGCCGTCGGCGACGAAGAGCGAGCGGTCGCTGCCGGAGCGCCGGGACTCCGGCGTGATGTCGACCCAGCGCGCCCCGGCGCGCAGGGTCTCCTCCCGGTTGACGGCGTTGAAGCGGTCGACCGCGGCGGCGATGCTCCGCCGGTCCCTCCCCTCGGCAAACGGGGTCACCCCCCAGTCGGGGATCGAGAGCACGAGGACCCGCCTCGGCTCACCCCCCGCGAAGCCGATCGCGCGCCCGAGCAGGCGGCGGAACCGGCCGCGGTAGCCGGCGTCCGCCTCGCCGCCCTGGTACTGGTCGTTGACCCCGATCTGGAGCGAGACGAGGGCGAACGGTCCCCGCGGCGGCTCGCGGTCGAGGGCCGCCGCCAGGTCCTCGGTGGTCCAGCCGGTCCGGGCGACGATCTCGGGCGGGGCGAAGGGGATGCCGTGACGGCCGAGGAGCGCGGCGAGCTGCGCCGGCCAGCGGTCGGCCGGAGCCACCCCCTGCCCGATCGTGTAGGAGTCGCCCAAGGCGAGATAGGGCGGCGAGACCGCTCCCGCCGCCCACGCCGGCACGAGACCCGTGAGCGTGAGGAAGAAGGCGGCAGCCGCTGCCGCCGCCGCGCTCCGCACCCTCATGCGACGGCTACTTGGCCGCCTTCTGGCCCGCCGTCTGCGTACCGCTCACCTGGATCGCCTGCAACGACTGCTGGAGCGCCGCGTCGTAGGTGGCGAACTTGTCCTGCGGCGTGGTGAGCAGGAAGATGAGAACGTCGGTCGTCCGCGGGATCGCCACCCAGTGCTGGGTGGTCGGGACCGTGCCCTTGCCGTCGATGGCGGCGCCGTTGCCCTTGCCGGTGACGACCATCCACATGGACCGCATGCCGCCCACGTCGCGCACCTCCTGCTGATCGACCGTGGCGCCGAGGCTCGTCTGGTAGGCCTTGACGCTCTGGTTCAAGAGGGCCCGCGGGTTGACGGCGCCCTTCGGCTTCTGGCGGAAGACGACGAGGGTCGACGTCCCGTCCGGCGACCAGGCGCAGCAGACCTCGCCGGGGACGGTGATCGTGCTGGTGTCGGTGGCCTGGGTCCAGCCCTGCGGGGCGGTCATGCTGAAGCCGAAGGCGGCCGGGCCGGTCCCCCCGGCTCCCGGCGCCGGCACGCCGGCCGGCGGCGCCTGCTGATCGGCCGGATTGCCGGGCGCTCCCGTCCCCTGGGCCGGGGGCGTGGATGGCGGCTGGGCCGGCTGGGCCTGGCCCTGGGACGGCGGCTGAGCCTGATTCTGCGGCTGGGCCTGGGTCTGAGGTTGGGCCGTGGTGCCGTTCGCCGCCTGATCGGCCGCCGCCCGCGCGGCGAGCCCGGGGCAGAGAACGAGTCCCAGGGCGAGGGCAAGGTTGAACGCTTCTTTGCGGATCGGGTTCATGAGGCTCCTTTTGTCGGCCGGAAAGCTCCGGCCCAGTCGAGCAGGTGTATGCAGGGGGTTTGCCAACTCATTTGGCTCGCGGCGGGAGCGCCTCATAGGCGCTCCGCACGGCCGCCAGGCCGTAGCGGCGCTCGAGGCGGCGGATGATGAAGTGGCCGCGCCCCATTTCCTGGAAGTGACGCGTGAAGAGGACGTTGATGGCCGCCCCGGAGGCCGCCCCGAGGACCGGCACGGACTCGGCCGCGACCTTCTCGGTCACCGTGACGCTGAAGCGCGAGGCGATCCGGGCGACGTAGCGCACGACGACCGAGGAGCTCTCGCGGGCGATGCCGCGCTCGGCGACCGCCTGGACGGCGTCGGCCAGGGCCTTGGCCAAGAGCGAGCGGACCGCGTAGTAGCCGGTGTCGGCCGCCTCCTCCGGCGCCTCGTCGAGCGCCGTCTGCTCCCGCCGCACCGGACCGCCGAAGGCGAAGACCTGGAGGCAGGCGAGGCGGGCCTCGACCTGGGTCAGGTCTTCCCCCTCGCGGCGGGCGATCTCGGCGATCGAGCGCAGCATCAGGGTGGTGGTCAAGGGCAGCTCGACCGCCAGCCCGGCGAGGCCGAAGAAGCCGCCCACGGCGCCGGTGGCGCCGGTCAGGACGCGGTGCACCCGGTCGGAGTGCCGGGGCACCGGCCGGTCCGGGATGGTCTTGAGCGCCGCGGCGAGCGCCCGGTCGAGCGCCCCCTGCGCCGCGCGGTGGATCTGGGTCGAGATGCCCTCGGGCAGCCGGGCGAGGGCCTGCTCGATGGGGTTGCCCAGCACCGTGGCGAGCTTCGCCGCGATCCCCCGGTGCTCGAGGAGGTCGTGCGCCCGCTGCAAGGCTTCCAGGTCGGCGCTGTCGAGAGTCTCCGGCATGGGCGGCTATTCTAGGTCAGGTTCTTGGGTCCGGCGCCGCTTCCGGCGAGAAGAGCGAGAGGACCGGCAGGCCCAACCTTTTGCGCAGGATCTGCCGCCGCAGGTGGTCGCGCGAGCGCTCGAGCTCCTCGTCCGGGAGGCGACCGGCCAAGGCGGCCAAGGTGCGCGCGACCGTCTCCTCGACCTCCCGCCCCGCCTTCCCCGTGAGCCGCGCCGCGGCGGCGTCGAGGAGCTCGCGGTCGAGAGCGGCGAGCCCCTCCTCGACCGCCGGGCTCCCCCCCCGGTCCACGAGGGCGGCGATGCGGCCGGCCCAGTCGGCGCGCTCGGGCAGGGCCTCGGGAAGGGCGGCGGCCAGGGCCCGCAGGCGGCCGGGGAGGTCGAGGCCGGCCGCCGGGGCGCGCTCGCGGTCGGCGGGGGCATTGAGCTCGCGCAGGTGGTCCCAGGCCGCCTCGACCGCCGGGGCGCAGTAGCGGAGCGACGAGATCCGCCCCTTGGCGCCGCGCTCCTTGCGCTTCGCGAACACCTCTTCCAAAGCGCTGCGGATGAGGTCGAGCGGCACGCCCTCGCCATGCCAGCGGCGGGCGACGTGCCAGTCGGCGGGCGAGACGAGGAGGGGGGCGCCCCGGAGGTCGACGAAGATCTTCTCGATCGCCTGGAAGTAGGCCCGCTCCGCGGCCTCGGAGTCTGCCAGCTCGTCCGGCTCCACCGTCAGGTCCGGTTCTTTTCGTAGATGAGCTTCAACCCGGCGAGGGTCAGCAGCGGATCGACCTCCCGGATGTATTTGGAGCCCGAGGCGATGAGGTCGGCCTGGCCGCCGGTCGCCACCACCGTGCGGACGCCGGGGATCTCCGCCAGCAGCCGTTCGAGGATGCCGTCGACGAGGCCGATGTAGCCGTAGTAGATGCCGGCCTGCATGGCGGTCGCCGTGTTTCGCCCCACGAGCTCGGGGGGCTTCCGGACGTCGACCCGGTAGAGGCGGGAGGCTTGGGCGAAGAGGGCCTCGGCCGAGATCAGGATGCCGGGGCAGATGATGCCGCCCGCGTACTCGCCGGCGGCGTTGACGACGTCGAAGGTGGTGGCGGTGCCGAAGTCGACGACGACGACCGGCGCCCCGAAGCGCTCGCGCGCCGCCACGGCATTGACGATGCGGTCCGCCCCCACCTCGGCCGGGTTGTCGTAGCGGATGGGCATGCCGGTCTTCACCCCGGGCTCGATAAAGAGCGGCTTCTTGCCGAAGTAGCGGCGGGCCATCTGGTCGAGGGTGAGGTGCAGCGGCGGCACGACCGAGGAGATGACCACCGCCTCGGCCCGCCGCGGGTCGAGGCCGGTGCGGGCGAAGAGGGGGAGGAGGAGCGCGCCGTACTCGTCGGCGGTGCGCACGCGGTCGGTCGAGAGGCGGAAGCTGTCGATCAGCTCGTCGCCGCGGTAGACCCCGAAGACGGTGTTGGTGTTGCCGACGTCGACCAGGACGAGCTGGCCCCCGTCCTCCGGCTCCCTAGCTTTCGTCGCCATCGCCTCTCCGATCTTCGATCACCTCGCCGGCCGTGAGCCGGCGCTCGCCCCTGCCCTCCGGGCCCTCGACGTCCAGGAGGAGCATGCCGTCGTCGTCGAAACCGCGGAAGTTGCCGCTGACCCGCTCCTCCCCCACCTGGCAGGTGAGGCGGTCGCCGGGCTGGTGGACGGAGCGCTCGCGGTAGGCCGCCACGGCGTAGGCGGAGTCGCCCAGGTGCAAGAGCTCGCCCTCGACCGCCGCCACCAGGTCCCAGGTCAATTGCGCCAGGGGCACGTCGCCCCCGCCTTCCAGAAGGATCGAGGTCGCCCCCGCGTGCGGCAGCTCGGCCGCCGTCTGCCCACGGTTGACCCCGAACCCCACCACCGCCATGGCGCAGTCGCCGGGCCGGATCAGGCTCTCGATCAAGATGCCGCCGATCTTCTTATCCGAGGCGAGGAGGTCGTTCGGCCACTTGAGCCGGCAGGGGGCGGGAAGATAGGCGTCGAGCGCCCGGCAGAGCCCCACGCCGACCAGGAGCGGCAGGGTTTGGAGCCGCTCCGGCTCGTCGACCGAGAGGGTGCGCGAGGCGTAGACGCCCTGGCCCGGCGGCGACGACCAGCTCCGCCCCAGCCGGCCGCGGCCGGCGGTCTGCTCGAAGGCGAGGAAGAGCGCGGTGGGGAGAGCCTGGCACTCGCGATCGTAGTCGGCGATCACGGCGCGGGCGAGGAGGTTGGTCGAGCCGACCTGCTCCAGCAGGACGAGGTTCTCGGGCACCCCGGCCGGCCGCCTACGCTCGATCTCTTCGATGTAGCGGGCGTAGTCCATGCTGGCGTCAGGCATCGAGAGTCGCGAGGCTGGCGACGAGGTGCTCGCGGCGCTCCTTGAGCTCGGCGAGCTTCCTGCGGTTCCCCTCGACCACCTGGGCCGGGGCCTTCGACACGAACGTCTCGTTGCCGAGCCGCTCCTCGGCGCGGGCGATCTCGCCGTCCAGCCGCTCGCGCTCCTTCTCCAGCCGCTCCCGCTCCGCCCCACCCAGGCCCTCCGGCGACCGGCTGGCGGCGCTCGCCAGCACCCCGATCTCCACCCCGGCCACGAGGTCCCGGCGCGCCCCTTCGCGAGGTGTCGCCGTGGCGACTGCGTCGGCCCGGCAGAGGAAGGCGAGGAGCGGCTCCTGATCGGCGAGGAACTGGGCGAGGCCGTCGTCCGCCGCCAGGAGGGTGAGCGCGATCCCGGCCTTGGGCGGCAGGTTGAGCTCGGCGCGGAGCGCGCGCACCCGGGTGACGACCTGGATCAGCGCCTCCATCCCGGCCTCGACGCCCTCCGCACCGAGGTCCTCCCAGGCCGGCTCGCGCTCGGGGTAGGGGGCGAGGCAGATGGTCTCCGGATGGATGGCCTCGTGACCGGGCAGGCGCTGCCAGACCTCTTCGGTCAAGAACGGCATGACCGGATGGAGCAGGCGCAGGCTGCGGTCGAGGACGGTCAGGAGCACCTCGCCCACCCGCGGGCGCGGCGCCTCGCCCGTCAGCGCCGGCTTCGACAGCTCGATGTACCAGTCGCAGAGGTCGCCCCAGAAAAAGTGGTAGAGGAGGTTGCAGGCCTCATCGAAACGGTAGCCTTCCAGGCGCTCCCCCACCTCCCCGGCGACCCGCGACAGGCGGGAGAGAATCCAGCGCTCGGGCGCCGCGAGGCCGGTCAGGTCCAGATGGCCGGCGACCCGCGCCTCCCCCACCCGTGAGAGACAGAAGCGGGCCGCGTTCCAGATCTTGTTGCCGAAGGCGCGGTAGCCGGCGATCTGCTCCGGATTCAAGGGGATGTCGCGCCCCGGGCTGTCGAGTGAGGTGAGGGTGAAGCGCAGGGCGTCGGCCCCGTACTCGGCGATCAGCTCGCTGGGATCGAGCACGTTGCCCTTGGTCTTCGACATCTTCTCGCCCGCCGCGTCCCGCACGAGGCCGGTCAGGTGGACGGTGGCGAACGGCACCTTGTCCGTCAGGTGGAGGCCCATCATCACCATCCGCGCCACCCAGAAGAAGAGGATGTCGTGGGCGGTGACCAGGACGTCGGTCGGGTAGAAGGTCGCGAGATCGGCGGTCTCTTCGGGCCAGCCGAGGGTCGAGAAGGGCCAGAGGCCGGAGGAGAACCAGGTGTCGAGCACGTCCTCGTCCTGGGTCAGCCGGTCGGTGCCGGCCGCCTTCGCCGCCTCCTCGAAGGAGCGGGCCACGAAGCAGCGGCCCGCCTCGTCGTACCAGGCGGGGATCTGGTGCCCCCACCAGAGCTGGCGCGAGATGCACCAGGGCCGGATGTTCGACAGCCAGTGCTCCCAGGTCTTGTCGAAGGTATCGGGCACCAGCTTGAGGCTCCCGTCGTGGAGGGCCGAGAGAGCGCGCCCCGCCATCCCGGAGACCTCCAGGAACCACTGGGTCGACACCAGGGGCTCGATCGGCTCGCCGCCGCGCTGGCTGTGCCCGACGTTGTGGACGTGGCTCTCGACCTTGACCAGGTACCCCTCCGCCCGCAGGCGCTCGACCACCTTGGCCCGGGCCTCGGCGCGATCGAGCCCGGCGAAGTCGGGCCCCGCTTCGGCGGTCATGCGGCCCCGGCGGTCGATGACCGAGATGCCGGGCAGGCCGTGGCGGCGGCCGAGCTCGAAGTCGAAGGGGTCGTGGAAGGGGGTCACCTTGACGAGGCCGGTGCCGAACTCCGGCTCGACCGCGGGGTCGGCCACGAAGGGGATCCGCCGGCCCACGAGCGGCAGGATGGCGGCGCGGCCGGTGAGGTGCCGGTAGCGCTCGTCCTCCGGGTGGAAGGCGACCGCGGTGTCCCCCAGCATCGTCTCCGGCCGGGTGGTGGCGACGACGATCCGCTGCTCACTCCCCTCCACGGGATAGGCGATGTGGTAGAGCTTGCCCTGGACCGTCTTCATCTCCACTTCGAGGTCGGAGACGGCGGTCTCCAGGACCGGCGACCAGTTGACGAGGTACTCGCCGCGGCGGATGAGCCCCTCTTCGTAGAGGCGGACGAAGGCCTCCCGCACCGATCGCGAGAGCCCCTCGTCGAGCGTGAAGCGCTCGCGGCTCCAGTCGCAGGAGGCGCCCAGGAGGTCGAGCTGCTCGCGGATGTTGCCCTGGTACTGCTCCTTCCAGGCCCACACCCGTTCGAGGAAGCGCTCGCGGCCCAGCTCCCGCCGGCTCGTCCCCTCCTTGGCAAGCTGGCGCTCGACCATGAGCTGGGTGGCGATCCCGGCGTGGTCGGTGCCGGGGAGGAAGAGGGCGTTTTTCCCCCGCATCCGCTGCCATCGGGTCAAGAGGTCCTGGAGCGCGGTCATCAGGGCATGCCCGATGTGGAGCTTGCCGGTGACGTTGGGCGGCGGGATCATCAGGCAGAAGGAGGGCTTCTCCGAGGGCGCCGCGGCCACGAAGTACCCGGCCTCCGCCCAACGCCGCTGCCAGGCGGCCTCGTAGGCCCGCGGATCGAACCGCTTGTCCATCTCCTTGCCTGCCTCGCTCCCTGGGGTGCTCACCGACGCCGTCCTCCCTTTCCAGTGGAGGGTGATCATACTGCGGGACCCGGCGGCAGTGCAGGTACCCCCCCATCACGTATACTTTTCCCATGACACGAACGCTGGACACCGCCATTGCGAAGCTTGCGACGTTGCCGGACGAGGAACAGGACCGCGTAGGTCGGTGGCTGCTCGACGAACTGCTCGACGACGACCACTGGATGCGCCAGTTCGCGGGATCGCAGGATGCGCTGAGCCAGCTCGCGGCCGAGGCGCGCGCTGACCGGGCCGAGGGCCGAGCGTCCGAGCTCGATCCCGACAAGCTGTGATATCGCGTGCAACGCCTCGCTTTTGGACGGCATATCGTGCTCTGCCGGCAGACATCCAGGCGCAGGCTCAACGGACGTACCGCCTTTTTCGCGGGAATCCCGGGCACCCCAGCCTTCACTTCAAGAAGGTGCATAACCGCGAACCTATCTACTCGGTTCGCGTGACCCTCGGCTACCGCGCCGTCGGCCTACTCGAAGGCGAGGAGATCACCTGGATCTGGATCGGCACCCACGCAGCCTACGACCGCTTGCTCCAAAAGCTGTAGGGCCAGCAGCCGCCCGGCCTGCTACATCGCCCTGTTAGGCCGCGACTTCCACGGTGGCGTAGAAGTCAACCTGCGCTGGAGTGCGTCGGGGCCGGATCGACCGGTGACGTGGCTGCGGGGGGTCGCAGCCCATCCTATCGTATCCCCCGCCGTCGGCCGCTGCGCCACGGGGTTGCCAGGCGTTTCACGGAGATCCGAACCAGGAGCGCGCCAGGTAGGCTTGTGGGACCGTTCTCTCGTGCCGGAGGATGGCGACATCGTTCCAGGTGCGCGAGCTCTGCCAGGGGCGCGCGCCGCGAAGACTCGTCGCCCCCTCCATCCGGTCGGCGCGTCGGTTCCACCGTCACAGGGTCCCGAGACAGAGTCACGAAGTCCCGAGACAGAGTCTCGAAGTCCCCGGACAATGCCTTGGGCGCCGTTATCAAGGGTCTTGGTACCGGGACTTAGAGACAGAGCCTCGGGACTCTGGTTCGTCGTCCCGGGACTCTCTTCGGCGTGCAGGGATTTGGACCGTGGTACCGGGACCCCGTGTTCAAGTCCCGCGACTCTGTGTCGAGGTACCCGGACTCGAAAGCGTGGTACCGGGACTTCGAAGCGCCGTCCCTCGACCAAGAGACGGAGTCCCGGGATCGAGATCGTGGCCGCGGGACTCTGAGTCAAAGTCCCGGGCCTCTGGTTCGCGGTCCCTGGACCACGGTTGACACTCCTGCATTTCAACCGTGGCGGCGGGACCGCGACTCAGAGGCCCGGTACCACGGGTCAAAGTCCCGCGACTTGGAGCCTACGTCCGGGGACTGCGAGTCGAAGTCTCGGGACTCTGGAACGACGGCGCGGCACCTGAGTCATGGTCCCGGTATGGAAGACGTTGTCGCCTTACCTTGCTCTCGAGTCCGGGGACTACGAAGCTGAGCCGCTGGACAGGATCATGAAGTTTCCGCGGCGGAAGCCGAGCCGGGGGACATCGGCACGGAGTCCGCGGACTTCGACTCTCCGTCTCCACCCATCAAGCTGCCGTCAAGGTCACCGGCCATCGCCGCTCCGCCCATACGTACAGACTATACGTGATCGCCCAGGCGCCCACGACGTCGATCGTGTAGGGCCCGCGCCGGACAAGCGCCTGGCACCTGGGGACGAGGAGTGGCACCTGGAGAGCTCGTCGTCCCGGGAAATCGGCCTGGATCTGGGGACGACAACAGCTCGTCGTCCCCGGGGACTTCGGTTCCTACTGAAAATATCCGGTCACGTCGACCACCACATGCACGCTGCCGGTGCCCGCCATGAAAGGAGCCAGGTTGAAGTCTCCCCGGCCGTCGAACGACAGCTTGAGGACGGTGTTGTTCGCCCGCGTCTGACCGCCGGAGAAGTTGAGGCTGCTGGCCAGGGGGACCGCGGTGTCGCCGGGATAGAGGCTCAGGTGGCCCGCGGCGGTCGGTTGGATCACCGTGACGTTGGCGGCGATCGCCTGGGCCGTCGCCGGGATGCCGCAGACGCCGCGGGTGGCGAGCGTCCGAGGAATGCCCGCGGGGAGGGCCGGTCCGGCGAGGCGGCTGTCGAAGAGCCGGCAGGGCGGCAGGGTGAAGAAGGCGCTCCCGGGCCGTGGGTTGGTGGCCAGGAAGACGTCCTGCCCGCCGTTGTAGTCGTCGGCGACGAAGTCCGTCGAGCGGCTGGAGAAGGCGATGGCGGCGCCGTCGGCGCTCACCGCGTACTGATCGATCCCGGAGGCGCTCAGGACGTCGGCGCTGCCGGCGGTGTGGGAGACGAGAGTCGTGGTGCCGGCCTGACGGTCGTAGAAGAAGAGCTGGGAAGGGCCAAAGTGGGTCGGCCCCGGGGGTGGAGGATCCAGTAACGGCCCCGGCACGGTGAAGAAGACGAAGGCGCCGTCGGCGGTCAGGCGCGGCGTGCTGAAGCCATAGTCATGGGCGACCAGGGTGGTCGTCCCGGTCGCCAGGTCGGTGAGGAGGAGGTAGAGCGCATTGCTCGGCTGACCGGCGAGGATGTCGGTCGCTTCGCTCTGCCAGAGGGCGAAGCGCCCGTCGGCCGACAGGCCCACTCCCCACGAGATCGAGTTGCCCGCCGTCGTCGCGCTGGCCGCGGTGTGGGAGAGGAGGAGCGCCGAGTCCGTCGCGCGGTCCCAGAGGAAGACGTCGTAGGTGCCGTTGGCGTCCAACTGGCCGGGGGCGAAGTTGACGGCCTGACTGGTGACCAGCAGGAACCGCCCGTCGGGCGTCATGTCGCTCAGATACCCACTGGCGCGCATGTTGAGGAGGCCGGCCGGATGGGTCACCAGGGCGTTGGTGCCGATCGAGCTGTCGTAGAGGTAGACATTGTCGCCGCCCCCTGCGTTCGCGCCGGCGACCAGGTCGCTGCTGTCGCTGGTGTAGGCGATGAAGCGGCCGTCGTCGCTCACCCGGGGTGTGAACGATTGGTTGTCGCCGGTCTTCGCCGGGACCCCGGCGGCGTGGGAGACCAGGGTGTTGGCGCCGGTCGCGCGGTCGAAAAGGAAGACGTCGGCGGAGTTGTTGCCCTCCACCTGGCCGGGAACGAGGTCGGTCGCCGTGCTGGTGTAGGCGAGGAAGCGACCGTGGGTCGACAGATCGAAGCTGCTCTGGGACAAGGGGGAGCTGCCCGCCGTGAGAGGAGCGCCGGCCCGGTGGGAGACCAGGATGCTGGTCGCCGTCGGCCGGTCGTAGAGAAAGATGTCGACCTGGCCGTTGGTGTCGATCTGGCCAGGGACGGCGTCGGTCGCGGTGGTGGAGTAGGCCAGGCTCTGGCCGTCCCTGGCGAGGACGAAGTCCGTGAGAAGGCCATTCGAGGTCTCGCTGGGGTTGGCGGCGCTCGGGTTGGCGAGAGTCAGCGTGCCGAAAAGGGTGTCGGCCAGGTAGAGCCCGGGATGGGCGGGGTCGCCGAAGACGCCGGCGAGGAGGTTCGGAGCATCGCTGATGAACGCCACCCAGCGGCCGTCGGCGCTCACCGCGGGCGTCGACGACGCGCCGGCGGCGGTGACGGACGGACGGGCGGGGTCGCGGCGGGAGAGGAGAGAGTTGACCTCGTTCGCCCGCTTGTACAGGAAGACGTCATTCGACCGGTTGAGGTCGCGGGCCGTGGCGTCTAAGTCGAAGGCGGAGCTGGTGAAGAGCACCCAGTCGCCGTCAGCCGAGACGATGGGGAATTGCGAGTTGCCGACAGCGGGGCCGTTGGGAGTGTCGAAGGCGTGCGACACCAGGGTGGCGGTACCGGTCGTACGGTCGAAGAGATAGGCATCGTATCCCTGGTTCTGGTCGGCTGAGACGGGGGAGGTCAGGTCGGTCGCCAAGGTCTCGAAGGCCACGAAGCGACCGTCGGCCGAGATCGTCGGCGTATCCGAGCTGCCGTTGCCGGCGACGTTGGCCGCACCGGAGGTGCGCGAGACCAGGGTCAGGGTCGCCGCCGTGCGATCGAAGAGGAAGACGTCGGTGCCGCTGTTGCTGTCGCTCACTCCGGCCAGGAGGTCGGTCGCGCCGCTCTCGAAGGCGACGTAGCGGCCGTCGGCGGAGAGAGCGGGATGCGAGGAGTAGGCGTTGCCGGTGGTGGTGGGAGAGGCGGCGGTCCGCGAGACCAGGGTGAGGGCGGCGGTGGCGCGGTCGTAGAGGAAGACGTCGGCGTTGGTGTTGCCATCGGCGATGCCGGCGAGGAGGTTGGTGGCGGAGCTCGCGAAGGCGAGGGTGCCGCCGTCGTCCGAGAGGACCGCCCCGAAGCTGTCGGCGTTCCCTCCCGTCGTGGCGCTCGTGCTCGCGTGGCTCACCAGGCGGTTGGTGCCGCTCGCCCGGTCATAGAGATAGACGTTCAGGGGGGTGGCCCCACCGCTCTGCCCGGGCACGAGGTCGGTGCCCACCGACGAGTAGACGAC
>JAXDLD010000253.1:0-6872 GCA_034666805.1 Acidobacteriota bacterium | reverse complement strand
GACCGCTCTATGCAACGGTGATCCGGGTCGGGGCCAAGAGTCCGCGCGGCGGCTGGGACTTGATGGGCACTCTCGCCGCCGCTCTCGCGGGACTCGGGTCTCCGGGCGGCAACAGCTTGATCCCGGTGTCGGAGGGCGAAGGAGTCGACCTTGAGGAAGACCTCATCCTGCGGCAGACCCACCGGAGCGGCCTGCTCCTCTCCGCTGATGAACTCCTCTCCCTGGTACACCTGCCGCCTCCCTCAATCCGTCTGACCAAGCTCAAGCGGCAGGAGCCGGGAGAGAGGGCGCCGCCCCCTGAAGCGTTCGGCTCCGGCGTGGTGATCGGCGAGAACCGGAACCAGGGTCGGAAGACAGCGGTCCGCTTGCCGGAGGAGGTCCGCGGACGCCACCTCCACGTCCTCGGCGCCTCCGGCATGGGCAAGTCGACGCTTCTTCTCCAGATGATCTGCCAGGACATCGAGGCAGGGCGAGGGGTCGGAGTGCTCGATCCGCATGGGGATCTCGTCGACGAGATCCTGGGGCGAATCCCCCCGGAGCGTTGGGGGCAGGTCGCCCTCTTCGATCCGTCGGATGAGGAGTACCCGATCGGCTGGAACATCCTGGCGGCGCACTCGCAGGTCGAGAAGCAGCTCCTGGCCTCTGATCTGGTCGGGATCTTCCGCCGGCTGTCGACTTCCTGGGGCGACCAGATGACCTCGGTCTTGGCCAATGCCATCCTGGTATTCCTAGAGGCGCCCGGGGGCGGCACCTTGCTTGACCTCAAGCGCTTCCTCACCGACCGTCTTTTCCGGGAGAAGATCCTCTCGACCGTACCCGACCCCTACCTGGTCTCCTACTGGCGGGAGGAATTCCCGCTTCTTAAGGGCAAGCCCGTGGGGCCGATCGCCACCCGGCTCGACGGGTTGCTGCGGATGAAGGTTCTCCGGAACATTGTGGCGGCTCCGAAAAGCCATCTCGATCTCCGCAGGGTGGTCGATGGAGGAGTGATCTTCCTGGGCAAGCTCTCGGCGGGAGCTATCGGACAGGAGAATGCGGCGCTTTTGGGCAGCCTGCTCGTCTCGGGCTTCCACCAGGCGGCACTGAGCCGGCAGGAGCTTCTGTCCACCGAGCGCCGGAGCTTCAATCTCTACATCGACGAGTGCCAGCACTTCGCGACCCCCTCCATGGCTGCTCTCCTTTCGGGAGTGCGCAAGTATCGCTTGGCCTTGACGGTGGCTCACCAGGAACTCTCGCAGCTCAAGAGCCGCGCCCCCGAGGTCGAGAGCGCCCTGCTCGGCAATGCCGGGACCCGGATCGTCTTTCGGGTGGGGGAGGAGGATGCCCGGCGGCTCGAAAAGGGCTTCTCGGTCTTCACGGCGGCGGATTTGGTCAACCTGGGGGTGGGGGAAGCGCTCTGCCGGATCGACCGGGCGGATCACGACTTCAACCTGCGGACGATCCCGCTACCTCCGCTTGAGGCGGCGGTGGCCTCGGCAGGGCGTGAAGCGATTCGGAAATATTCTCGGGAGCGCTATGGCAGGAGGTTGGAGGAGGAGGCTTCGCCACCGCCCCCGCAACCCCCGCCGGTGCCACCACCCCCTCAACCGGCGGCAGCGGTATCGCCCGAGCCGGCAGCGTCGAGGAGAGTGGTTCATAGGGCGCCGGTCTCCCGGCAACCGAAGCCGCCGGCTCCGCTGGGCCGCGGCGGACCGGAGCATCAGTACCTCCAGGAGCTCCTGAAGCGCTTTGCGGAAGCCAAGGGCTACCGGGTGACCATCGAGGAGCCGATCCTCGAAGGCCGCGGCAGCGTCGATGTGGCACTTGTGCAGGGAAGCCGGTCCCTGGCCTGCGAGATCTCGGTGACCTCGACCGTTGAGCAGGAAGTGGGAAACGTGGAGAAGTGCCTCTCCGCTGGCTTTAGTCACGTGGCAGTCGTGTCTTTGAAGAGCGGCCGGCTGAAGAGAATCCGGGCAGCCGTGGAGCAGCGCCTCGGCGACGCAGCACTCTCCCGGGTGTCTTTCGTGACCCCGGAGGAGTTTGCCACCTTCCTCGACAGCCAGAGCGAGCCGGAAGCGGTCACGACGGTCGGCGGCTACAAGGTCAAGGTGAAGTACCGCCCGAGTGCCGGCGTCGAGGCAGAGGCAAGCACCAGGGCGGTAGCCCAGGTAATCGCGCGGAGCTTGGTGCGGCTTAAAGGTAAATCGGAGTGAGGGTCTCCTGCCGGCACGTCGAGTATGCGCCGGCAGGAGACGGTTGTTACGGCAGCAAGAGAATCGTGAGAACGATCCCGGCAATTGTGGCGATCAAGCAAGTTATGCTAATCGCTAGGCTGAGCTTCTCGTATCGAGTCATGGCTCGGCCCTCCATTGAGTAGATTTGGTGAGCGTCATTGCTCACCGAAGTACCCCTGGGGGGCCCGTGACAACCAGAAGAACCCGCTGTTTATCCTCCTAAAGGAGGTGTTAAGGGGTGCCCTGGCACGAAACCCTGTCTCGGCGACAGAACCTGCGGGCGTAGAGTGGCGGAAGAATCAGTTCTTCTTTTGCAAAGCGAGGATGGTCATGCTGCATAACCGCGATTCCCAGGAGTCCGTAGGGTCCCGGGAGAAAAAGGAATCTTCAAAGCACGTCGGCCTATGGATTCGGGTCTCGACCGAAGATCAGGTCAAGGGCGAGAGCCCGGAACACCATGAGGCCCGGGGGCGGATGTATGCCGAAATGAAGGGCTGGACGGTCGCCACGGTCTACCGCCTCGATGCCATCTCCGGAAAGTCCGTCATGGGCCGTCCGGAAACGGCCGAGATGCTCGATGACGTGCGCTCGGGCAAGATCAGCGGCCTCATCTTCTCGAAGCTCGCCCGCCTGGCCCGGAACACCAAGGAGCTTCTGGACTTCGCCGAGATCTTCCGGCAGGAGGGCGCCGATCTCATCTCTCTGGCCGAGTCGATCGACACCTCAAGCCCTGCCGGCCGCTTCTTCTACACCCTCCTTGCGGCGCTGGCCGAGTGGGAGCGCGACGAGATCTCGGCCCGAATCGCCGCGTCGGTACCGATCCGGGCCAAGCTCGGCAAGCCGATCGCCGGCAAGGCTCCCTTCGGCTACCGCTGGGAGGACAAGAGCCGCCTCGTGCCCGATCCCGCCGAGGCCCCCGTCTTGAAGCTTGCCTTTGAACTTTTCGAGATCCACCGCCGCGTCGGCCGGGTGGCCCGGCTCCTCAATGAGGCCGGCTACCGGACCCGCAAGGGCGAGCCCTTCGCCGATACGACCCTCTGGCGCCTCCTCACCAATCCGGTCGCCAAGGGCCTGCTCCGCGCCAACTACTCCCGAAGCGACGGGGTGAGGCGACTCCTCAAGCCCGAGAGCGAGTGGGTGTGGACCAAGGTGCCGGCGGTCGTCTCCGAGGAACTCTGGGATAGCTGCAACGCCTTCCTGACGGAGCGGGCGGCGAAAGCCAAGCGGCAAGGCCGGCCCGCCGTCCAGCTCTTCTCCGGGGTGACGATCTGCGAGTGCGGCACCAAGATGTACGTTCCCTCGAACACCCCCAAGTGGGTCTGCAAGAAGTGCCGCAACAAGATCCCGATTGTCGACCTGGAGCAGGTCTTCCATGAAAAGCTCAAGGACTTCTTCCTCGACCCGATACAGGTGGCCGAGTACCTGGGACAGGGGGATGAGGCGCTCCGGCAGCGGGAGGAGCTTCTTGCCACGCTCGACCGGGAGCGTACCCGACTGTCCTTGGAAATGGACAAGCTCTACCGTCTCTACCAGGAGGATGGGCTCTCGGCCAAGACCTTTGCCGAGCGCCACCGGCCACTTGAAGAGCGGATGGGGCAGGTGGAGACCGAGTTGCCCCGCCTCCAGGGGGAGATCGACTTCCTCAAGATCCAGCAGCTCTCGGCTGCCGACTTCGCCACGGAAGCCGGTACGCTCTACTCCCGCTGGAAGGAGCTGTCCTTCGAGGAGCGCCGGCAGATCGTCGAGCACGTGGTCGAACGGATCGTCGTAGGGCGAGGCGAGATCGAAATCAACCTCTCCTACGAACCCCCAACCACTCCCAACCACCCCTCCTCCCCTAAAATCATGGCAAAAAGCCGCCGGACTCAGACCACTGCGGCGGCCTGGTCGACATCTCCGCCCGGCTCTCCGTCGACCAGGTCTGGACCGGCCCCGGCTGGCCGCCGGAGGGCTGCGCCGGAGAGCTCTTCGCCCTCCCCCGGGTCCGCGTCCGGATTCTCACTCTGGGGACGCAAGCCAGGGTCGGGCGCTGGCGGCTGACGGTGCTCCACGCAGGGGGAGACGAACGGAAGGTGAACGAGCGCTCGCTCGTCCTCCGCGCCGAGGGGGAAGGCCGCCGCATCCTGCTCACCGGCGACGCCGGCCGGGAGGCGGAGGGGGAGATGCTCGACCGCTGGCCGGCCGCCGATCTCAAAGCCGACCTCCTGAAGATCGGCCACCACGGCAGCAACAGCGGGAGCAGCGAGGACTTCCTCGACGCCGTCTCCCCCCGCCTCGCCCTCATCTCGGCGGGCCTGGCGAACCCCTACCACCACCCCTCGCCCGTGGTGCTCGACCGCCTCGCCATCCACCGCATCCCCCTCCTCCGCACCGACCGCTCGGGGGAGGTCCGGGTCACTTTCGCGAACCGGCGTATACGCCTGGAGCTTCCCGGAGCCCCCCGGTGACATACACTCTCTTACGATGCCGCGTCCGATCCTCGCCATCATCGGAGCGACCGCGACCGGCAAGAGTGCCCTCGGCCTCGCCCTGGCCGAGCGGCTCCATGGGGAGATCGTGAGCGCCGACGCCCTCCAGGCCTACCGCGGATTCGACGTCGGCACGGCCAAGCCGGGGCCGGCCGAGCGCGGGCGCGTGCCGCACCACCTGATCGACGTCCTCGATCCTCCCGAACCCTACTCGGCGGGGGAGTTCGCGCGGCGGGCAGAAGAGACGATCGCGGAGATCGAGGGGCGGGGGAGGCTGCCGATCGTCGTCGGCGGGAGCGGCCTCTACCTGCGGGCGCTCCTCTCCGGCATCAGCCCGGTGCCCCCGGGCGATCCGGAAGTACGCCGGGAGCTCCGCGACCGGCTGGCGGCGGAGGGGCTGCCGGCCCTCCATGCCGAGCTCGCCCAGTGCGATCCCGAGACCGCCGCCCGGCTCGCCCCGGGGGATACCCAGCGGGTGCTGCGGGCGCTCGAGGTGGCGCGGGTTTCCGGCCGGCCGCTCTCCGCCTGGATCGCGAGTCAACCCTTTGGAAAAAAAGGTATTACAGCCACTACTGTAGGTTTGACGGTTCCGCGTAGCATCTTATACGATGAAATCGCAGGCCGCGTGGCCCGGATGCTCGAGCAGGGCTGGGTGAGAGAGGTGGCGGGGTTGCTCGACCGGTGGGTGGATCCTCACCTGCCGGCCTTCCAGGCCATCGGCTACCGCCAGCTCGTCCTCCATGTGAAGGGGGAGTGGTCTCTCGAGCGAGCGATCAGCGAGACGATCCAGGCCACGCGCCGGTTCGCCAAGCGGCAGGAGACGTGGTTTCGTAAAGAGCCCCACGTCACCTGGTTCGCGGCCCAGGATCTGAAGAGTCGGGTCGCAGCAGTCCTTGAACACGTAGAGCAGAGCGGTCTCGGGAGGGCCAATGCCTAAGCACAACATCAACATCCAGGACGGTTTCCTTTTCCAGAGCCTCAAGGAAGGGCAGGTGATGTACGTCGAGCTGGTGACGGGACGCCCTCTCCTGGGCCGTCTCAAGCGCTTCGACCGCTTCGCCGTCGTCCTCGAGAGCGAAGGGAAGGAGATCCTGATCTACAAACATGCCATCGCCACCATCGCCGCGGCGCCTCCGGCGGACAAGTAGGGGGGGCGCCAGAGCCACGGGCCTCGCCGGTATCGCCGGCATTGCCGTCGCTCTGGCCGCCGTCCTGCTGCTCGCCGGCGCCTGTACCTCCGCCCCGGCTCCGGCCCCACCGCCGCCGCGGCAGGCCGCGCCGCATGGCGTGGCCGAGGTGGAGCGCGGCTACCTGCTCGATCCGTTCGAAGGCTATCCCGCTGGCGCCGCGGTGCGCCGGGAGCGCGTCGCCCGCGTCCATCGCGCCCTCCTGGACGAGGCCGATCCGGCCGCGATCGAGGCGGCGCGCGGCCTGGCCGCCGAGCTGGCCGCCGGCGACCCCGCCTTTCCTCCGGCCAAGGTGCTCGCCGCCGAGGCGGACTTCGTGGCCGGCGAGCGCACGGGGATCGTCGCCCGCCTCCTGCCGGTGGGGGACGCCCTCCCCACCTACACGGCGAGCCAGATGCTCCTCGGCCGCGCGGCCGAGCTGGCGGGCGACCTGCCGCTCGCCTACTCGGCCTTCCGCGCCGTGGCGGCGAAGAGCTCCCTTGGCCTTCGGCGGACGGGGGAGCTCCACCCGCGGGTGATCGAGATCGTCGGCAATCGCCTGCGCGAGGCCTTGAAGGGCAACCGGCTGGACGAGGCCGGGCGCCAGCTCACCCTGCTCCAGTCGTGGGCGCCGTCCGAGATCGCCACCTACGAGGCAGCGCGCGCGGTGGCCGTGGCGCGGGGCGACCGCAAGGCGGAGCTGGCGGCGATCCAAAGGCTGGTGGAGCACCGGCCGGAGGACCGGGACCTCCTCGAACGGCGCTCCGACCTGGAGCTCGAGGTGGGGGACCCCGCCGCCGGCTTGAAGATCATTCAGGGCCTGGCCGACAAGAACCCCAAGGACGACCAGGTCGCCGCCCGGCTCGCTTCCGCCAAGTTCCTCTGGCGGCTGTCGCTCCTCCCCGGCAAGGTGCGCGAGATCGCCGCCAAGCCGGAGCTCACCCGGGCCGACCTCGCGGTCCTCCTCTTCTGGCTCGTCCCCGAGGTCCGCTACGGCAAGCCCACGGAGGGGCGGATCGCGACCG
>JAXDLD010000252.1:0-6788 GCA_034666805.1 Acidobacteriota bacterium | reverse complement strand
ATCAACCCGGGCGGCGGCAAGAGCCGCGGCTGGTATCTCTTCCTGCAGCCCGAGGAGCGCGTCATCACCCAGGCCTTCGGCCTCTCGGGAGTCCTCATCTTCTCGACCTACAACCCGGACCCGCCCGGCGCCTTCGGATCGAGCGCCACCAACTGCAACTACACCGGGAGCAGCAACAACTACGTGGTCTTCGCCAATAACGCCAACCCGGTCGGGATCGTCAACGGCACGCCAACCCGCTTCACCGTCGTGCAGAACAACTTCGTCACCAACCCCTTCATCGAGCAGGGGGCGACGAAGAACGCGCCGTCCACGAACAAGAACTCCGAGCAGCTCGACAGCGTGCAGCAGGGCATCCTCGACACCTTGAAGAAGTTCTACCCGAAGCACACGAAGTTCGCCAACTACTGGATCAGCGTCAGTGGCGTCCGCTCGGACACCGGCTACGTGCGCTACGCGACGATCCCCATCGGGATCGTGGTCAAGAACTGGAAGGAGTATTGACCTTGTCAGAAACCAGAGTCCGTTCGATCCTCCGCGGGGCGCCGCTCGTCCTCCTGGCCGGCGCGGCCCTCTCAACCGCTCTGCCGCGGCCGGCGGCCGCCGACTGGCTGATCACCCGGGAGGGGGCGCGGGTCGAGACCCACGGCCCCTGGCAGGTGAAGGGCAAGGTCGTCGTCTTCACCTCGGCCGACGGTACCCTGTCCTCGCTGCGCGTCGCCCAGGTCGACCTCGACGCGAGCAAGAAGGCGACCACGGACAAGCAGAAGATGGTGGAGGAGGACATCTCCACCAAGCCGGCCGAAAAGAGGAAGTCGGTGCGCTCGATCACCGACAAGGACGTGACGCATCCGACGGAGTCGGCGGCGGACGGCGCCGCGGGCGCCCCGCCGCAGGACGGCAAAGACGCCAAGGACGCCGACGCCAAGGGCGCGAAGAGCGACACGAAGGTCAACCGGGGCAAGAGCAGCCCGGTCGTCGTCGGGAGCTGGCAGAAGGTCGAGCGCGATCAGAAGGACGGCATCGAGCTCTTCGGCACCCTCAAGAACGAGTCGTCCGACATCGCCTCCCAGGTGGTGCTCGCGGTCACTCTCCTGGACGAGGCGGGTGGGGTGGTGGGGACGACCGAGGCGATCCTCACCGCCAACGCGATCGAGCCGGGGAGCGCGACCAACTTCCGCGCCATCTTCTCGGGTGTCTACACCTTCGCGAGCGCCAAGTTCGACGTCAAGAGCGCCCCGCTCAAGCTGCAGGCGGTCGCGCCGCCCCCGGAGAAGAGCAAGAGTTAGGGTCCGTTGGAACGCAGCAAGGGGGGAGCCCAAGCGTCCGGGCGCTAGTCCCGGTACTTGGGCACCCCCCCCAGGTCGTGCTCCCGCACCTTGCGCAGGAGGATCCGGTAGCTCAGGCCGAGGATCTCCGCCGCCCGCCGCTTGTCGCCATCCGCCTCGATCAGCGCCTGCCGCACCTTCTCCCGCTCGCCGCCGGGATTGCCGGGATTGCCGGGAGCGCCGGCCGGGGTGGCGAACGGGCGGAGGAGCGCCTGGACGTCGCCGGCCCGGAGCGCCGGCCCCTCGGCCAGGATCACCGCCCTTTCGAGGACGTTGCCGAGCTCGCGCACGTTGCCCGGCCAGGGCTCGGCCGCGAGCAGCTCCGCCGCCTCGTCTTCCAAGAGGGGCGGCTCCCGCCGGTGGCGGCGGGCGATCCCGGCGAGGAGGTGACGGGCGAGGAGGGGGATGTCGCTCGCCCGCTCGCGGAGCGCCGGCAGCTCGATGGGGAAGACGGCCAGGCGGAAGTAGAGGTCGGAGCGGAACTCGCCCGCCGCCACCATGGCCGCGAGCTCCCGGTTGGTGGCGGCGACCAGCCGCACGTCGGCGCGCTGGGTACGGCCGGAGCCCACCCGTTCGAACGTGCGCTCCTCCAGGGCGCGGAGGACCTTCCCCTGGACGGCGAGCGAGAGCTCGCCGATCTCGTCGAGCATGAGGGTACCCCCCTCGGCCAGCTCGAAGCGTCCGGGCTGCCGCCGGTCGGCGCCGGTGAAGGCCCCCTTCTCGTGGCCGAAGAGCTCGTTCTCCATGAGCGCTTCCGGGATCGCCGCGCAGTTGACGGCGATGAAGGGGCCGCCTTTGCGCGCCGAGAGGGCGTGGAGGGCGCGGGCGAAGAGCTCCTTACCGGTGCCGCTCTCGCCCAGGAGGAGGACGGTGCTCTCGGTCGGCGCCACCCGTTCGAGGAGGCGGATCGCCGCCCGGGTCCGCGGGTGGCGGCCGGCGATCGGCGGCGCTCCCGGGGTGGTCCAGACGTCGCCGGCACCGCCGGGTTCTCCCTCCTCCCGGCTCCCGATCGCGCCGGCGATCAGGCGGGCCAGGTCGTCGATGGCGACCGGCTTCTCCAGGAAGTCGTAGGCCCCGAGCTTCATCGCCTCGACCGCCGCTCCCACCGTGCCGTAGCCGGTGAGCACGACGACGGGGGTCCGCGGCTGCGCCGCCCGGCTGGCGGCGAGCACCTCGAGGCCGGAGGCGTCCGGGAGCTTCAGATCGGTGAGCACGAGGTCGTAGGTGCGCTCCGCCAGCCGCCGCATGCCGCCTCCCCCGTCGGCCACCGCCTCGACCTCGTAGCCCTCCGCCGCTAAAGCCAGCTCGAGCATGCGGCGCAGCGAGTCGCGGTCCTCGACGAGCAGGATGCGGCCGGGCATGGCTATCCCGGCGCCGGGGTGGGGCGGAGTGCCGCGACGATGGCGGCGACCAGGGCCACGTCGTCCTCGGGATCGACGGTCCGGAGGTCGAGGAGGAGCCGCCCCTCCCGCAGGTAGCCGACGACCGGCGGCTCCCCCCGGCGCAGGCGGGCCAGGAGCTCCGGGTCGCCGGGGAGGGCGAGGGCCTCACCCGGGATCGGCGCCTCGGGAGCCGAGCCGCCGCCCAGGAAGGCCTCGGCCGGAGCGATCTCGGCTCCGATTGGGGCCCCGATCTCGGTTCCGATTTCGGCCGCCACCCTCTCCAGGCGCCGCCGCTGCTCCGCGGGATCGGCCCACAGGCGGTCCAGGGGGAGGGGGGCACCCGCCAGGTGGAGGCGGAGGACCGCTTCCAGGGTGGCGAGGCCGGCGCGGTCGGGGCGGAGCGCGCGGTAGAGCGGATGCTTGCGGCAGCGCTCCAGGAGGTCGCGGCGGCCGGCCAGGATCCCCGCCTGCGGGCCGCCCAGGAGCTTGTCGCCACTGCCGCAGACGAGGTCGCAGCCGGCGGCGATCAGCCGGGAGAGGCTGGGGTGGTCCGCGAGCTGCGGCGCCGGGTGGGAGGTCAAGAGGCCGCTCCCCTCGTCCACCAGGACCGGCACCCCGGCCTCGCGGCCGAGACCGCAGAGCTCTTCCGGCGACACCGCGGCGACGAAGCCGATCAACCGGAAGTTGCTGGGGAAGACTTTGAGGAGGAGAGCGGTCTCGGGCCGGAGGGCGGCCCTGTAGTCGCCGAGACGGGTGCGGTTGGTGGCGCCGACCTCGACCAGCCGGGCACCGGCGGCGGCCAGGATCTCGGGGATGCGGAAAGAGCCGCCGATCTCGACCAGCTCGCCCCGCGAGACCACCACCTCCCGTCCCGGAGCGAGGGCGGCCAAGGCGAGCACGAGGGCCGCCGCGTTGTTGTTGACGACCACCGCCGCCTCGGCGCCGGTGGCCGCGGTGAGCAGGCGCTCGACCCGGCCGTTCCGCTGTCCCCGCCTGCCGGTTCCGAGGTCGATCTCGAGGTCGCAGTAGGCGGTCAGCAGCTCGGGCAGGGCGTCGGCGACGCTCCGCGGCAGGGGGGCGCGGCCGAGATTGGTATGGAGGAAGATGCCGGTCGCGTTGAGCACCCGCTGGAGCGGGGGGCCGAGGGCGGCGGCCAGCCCCTCGCCGATCCGCTGGGGGAGGGCGGCGAGCGCCGCGTCCACCTCGCCGGCCGGCGGGTCCGTCGCCAGCCAGGCGCGCATCCCGTCGAGTTCGCGCCGGGCTTGGACCCGAACCTGATCCCGCCCGTATAATGAGAGGAGCTTGGTCACGTCAGGATCGGCGAGCAGCCGGTCGACGGCGGGGATCGCGCGACGGGCATCTCTAGTCGTCGTGTCTTCCATCGCAGAGAGCCATTCTAGGAGATTCGTGGACCCCAAGCGAAACGTCAAAGCCGGTGGCAGGGGCGGTGGAACCTTCTCGCAAGGTCCCAAGCCGCCGCTTTCCCCCAAGTCCCCGGCCTTTCCGGTGTCGCCGGCCTCCCCCGGGACGCCGGCAACATCGGCGACATCGGCCGGCCGCTGGCCGGGAGGCGCTCCCGGTCCGTCCGCGGGCGGGCGGCGGCCGCCGGTGGCGGAGATGCTCGACCAGCTCGGGCGCGACCTCAAACAGCTCCAGGTCGACTACGAGCGCTTCTTCAACGGCGCCCTGCCCTTCCCGCCCGAGGAGCTGCGCACCCGCATCCAGGGCCAGCTCCGCCAGCTCCGCAACTTGAACCTGACGGCGGCGGTCGACAACTTCCGGATGGCCGACCTGGAGGCCCGCTACAACACCTACAACGAGCTCTGGAACCGCCGCGTGCGCGACCTGGAAGAGGGCCGGCACGCCCGCCCGCAGACGGCGGCGCCCGAGGCCCCGCGCTACGACGTCGAGCGCGGTATCCTGGTCGCCGGGCCCGTCGCCCCGGAAGCCGCGGAGGCGCTCTACCAGGGGCTCGCCCGCTCCGAGGCACCGAAGTTCGACCTCGACAGCTTCCGTGCCTATTTGGAGCGCCAGGCGGCAGCCATCCGTACCCGCACGGGTTGCGGCCAGGTGCAGTTCCGCCTCGCCGCCGAGGATGGCAAGATGAAACTGAAAGCTCGACCCGTGGGCGACACCGCGGGTTAGAAGGAGATCCTAGTGCGTAAACCCTTGACCATGCTGCTCGCCCTGTCGCTCGCCGCCCTGGCCACCCTGGCGGCGACGGCGGTCCCCCCGAATCTGGGCAAGGCCCTGGAGGCGCAGCGGCAGCTCACCGAGAAGCGGTCCCAGGACCCGGGGGTGTGGAACGACTACGGCAACCTCCTCCTCCTCGCCCGCCACCCGGCCGAGGCGGAGACCGCCTACCGTCACGCCGTCGAGCTCGACCCGAAGCGTGCCTCCTCCCTCTTCAACCTCGGTCTCCTGGAGCAGCAGCGGGGGCACCAGAAGGAGGCCCTGGCCCTCTTCGAGCAGGTGATCGCGAGCGATCCCCAGCACGCCTGGGCCCACTACCAGACCGGCGCCATCTACGAATCCTGGAAGCGCGAGGGGCGGGCCATCGACGAGTACAGCCGCGCCTTCGCCCTCGACCCCCAGCTCGCCTTCAAGGACGTCAACCCCCAGGTGGTCGACAGCAAGCTGGTGACGCAGGCGATGCTCCGGGCCTACCGCGAGGGCTCGAAGCCCCCGGAGGCGCCGAAGGTCTACGACGATCCGGGTCGGATCGCCGGCCTCCTGATCCCCTCGCCGGTCCCGGCGACCCCGGAGACCCCCGCCGCCGCCAAGCCGGAAGGCAAGCGCCGCCAGGCCAACCCCGCCAATCCCGCTCCGGGGGCGGTGGTCCCTGGCGCCGCGGTCCCGGGTGCCGCGGTGCCCGGCGCCACGGTCGTCCCCGGTGCCGCGGTGCCCGGCGGCGGGACCGTCCTCCGCGAGGGCAACATCGAGCGCGGCAGCCCGGTCGGCCAGGCGCTCCCGCCCGGTCAGACCCGCCGGCCGCCGCCGCTCGCCGGCCGGCGCCCCGGCGGGGTGGCCGGCACCCAGCCCTGGATCCGGCCGCAGACGAACGTCGACCAGGACGAGGAGGACGCGGCCAATGCCTACGTCCCGCCGCCGGTGCCCCAGCCGCCGCCGAATGGCGTGATCTACCAGCCGACCGTGCAGAGCAGCGGCCGGCTCTTCGTCAAGGTGATCCCGGGCCGCTCCGTCCGGCGGCCGGACCAGGTCGCCGCCCTCGACGTGCACCGCAGCCGCTGGTAGAAGGGGGGCTACACGTTGAAGCGGAAGTGGGCCACGTCGCCGTCCCGCATCTCGTACTCCTTGCCTTCGAGACGGAAGAGGCCGGCCTCTTTGCAGGCGGCCATGGTCTTCAAGCGCAGCAGGTCCTCGTAGCGGACGACCTCGGCGCGGATGAAACCGCGCTCGATGTCGGAGTGGATGGTGCCGGCGGCCTCGCGGGCGGGCGCCCCGCGGCGGACGGTCCAGGCCCGCACCTCGTCCTCGCCGACGGTGAAAAAGGAGATCTGGCCGAGGAGGTCGTAGCTCGCCCGGGTCACCCGGTCGAGGCTGGGGGCGGAGAGGCCGATGTCGGCCAGGAACTCCTTCTGCTCGGAAGGCGGGAGACGGCTGATCTCCTGCTCGATGGGGGCCGAGACGACGACGGTCAGCACCGCCGGCCGGACGGCGATCCCCAGAGAGGCGGCGTCGGCATGGGCGACCTGCGCCTCGTCGACGTTCAAGACGACGAGCATCGGCTTGGCGGAGAGGAGCTGGAAGCCGCGCAGCCGGCGCTCGTCGTCGCCGTCCAGGGTGACCTCGCGGAGCGGCTTCTCCGCCTCCAGGGCCGGGAGGATGATCTCCGCCAGGAGCTTCTTCTCCTTCAGCTCCTCCGGGGTGAGCCCCCTCTTGACCGCCTTGTCCAGCTTCTCGATCCGCCGCCCGACGATGTCCAGGTCGGCGAGGATCAGCTCGAGGTCGACGTTGCCGACGTCCCGCGCCGGGTCGACGCTCCCCTCCGAGTGCATCAGCTCGGGGTCGGCGAAGGCGCGGACGACGTGGACCAAAGCGTCGACCGTCTTGAGCT
>JAXDLD010000251.1:0-9037 GCA_034666805.1 Acidobacteriota bacterium | reverse complement strand
ACTCGAAGCGGCGCCACAGCCTGATGAAGGAGCGCGGCATCAACTTCGTCGACGCCGGCATCTCCGGCGGCGTCTGGGGCCTCACCAACGGCTACGGCACCATGGTGGGCGGCGATCGCGAGGCGGTCGAGCCGCTCGAGCCGATCTTCCTCGCCCTGGCGCCCGAGGGCGGCTACATCCACTGCGGCCCGGCGGGCTCCGGCCACTACTGCAAGATGGTCCACAACGGCATCGAGTACGGCCTCATGCAGGCCTACGCCGAAGGCTTCGACATCATGAAGAACGCCAACGCCAAGGATCTGCCCGAAGCGCAACGCTACGACATCGACTTGGGCTCGGTCTCCGAGCTCTGGCGGCGGGGCAGCGTCGTCACCTCCTGGCTCCTCGACCTCTCGGCCATGGCGCTCGCCGGCAATCCCGACCTCTCGGATTACACCGGTTTCGTCCAGGACTCGGGCGAGGGCCGCTGGACGATCGTCGCCGCGCTCGAAGAGGCGGTGCCGGCCGACGTGCTCTCCGCCGCGCTCTACACTCGCTTCCGCTCGCGCCACGAGCACACCTTCGCCGAGAAGCTCCTCTCGGCCATGCGTCACGGCTTCGGCGGTCACGTCGAACGGCCCTCGGGAGGTTAGGTCATGGCCACGGCAGAAGCGAAACCGGGAGCCGCGGAAAGCAAGGCAGAGAAGGCGCCGCCTTCTACGATCGTGATCTTCGGCGCGACCGGCGACCTCACCAAGCGGAAGCTCGTTCCCGCCCTCTTCAACCTGGTGGCGGGCGGCCTCCTGCCCGACGAGCTCGCGATCGTCGGCTTCGGCCGCACCGAGATGAGCAGCGAGCAGTTCCGCGATCACATGCGGGAAGACCTCGAGCGTTTCGCGACGCGGAAGGTCGACCCCCAGCTCGCGGATTGGCTCATCGAACGGATCTCCTACACCGCCGGCAACTTCAAGGACTCGGCCTCCTACGAGCGCCTGGAGAGCACCATCCAGAAAGCCGAGCAGGAGAGACGGACGGGCGGCTCGCGTCTCTACTACCTGGCGACGCCGCCCCCGTTCTTCGCCGATATCGTCCAGCACCTGGGCGAGGCGAAGATGGCCGCCGAGCCCGAGGGGCACTTTAGGCGGGTGGTAATCGAGAAGCCGTTCGGCCACGACCTCGAATCGGCCGAGGAGCTGAACCGTCAGATCCGCGAGGTGCTCCAGGAGAAGCAGATCTACCGCATCGATCACTACCTCGGCAAGGAGACGGTGCAGAACATCATGGCGTTCCGGTTCGCCAACGGCATCTTCGAGCCGATCTGGAACCGGCGCTACATCGATCACGTGCAGATCACCGTCGCCGAGAGCGTCGGGGTTGAGGACCGCGGCTCCTACTACGAGAACGCGGGCGCTCTCCGCGACGTCCTCCAGAATCACGTCTTCCAACTCCTGGCCTTCGTCGCCATGGAGCCGCCGATCTCCTTCGCCGCCGACATCGTGCGCGACGAGCGGGTGAAGATCCTGAAAGCCCTCCGTCCCATGAGCAACGAGGACGTGCTGCGGGAGGCCGTACGCGGCCAGTACGGCGAAGGGGTGATCGACGGCGAGCGGGTCCGCGCCTACCGTGCCGAGACCGACGTCTCGCCGCACTCGACGACCGAGACCTATGCCGCGCTCAAAGTGCACATCGACAACTGGCGCTGGGCGGACGTGCCGTTCTACCTGCGCACCGGCAAGTGCATGCCGCGGCGGGTGACGGAGATCGCCGTCCACTTCAAGCGCGCGCCGCACATGCTCTTCCGCGACACCACGGTCGAGGCCCTGAACCCCAATGTCTTAGTCCTCCACATCCAGCCCGACGAGGGCGTGTCGCTCCGCTTCGACGCCAAGATCCCGGGGCCGAAAATGGCGCTCGGTACGGTCAAGATGGATTTCGAGTACGAGGACTACTTCGGCTCGACCCCGCAGACCGGCTACGAGACCCTGCTCTACGATTGCATGGAGGGCGACTCGACGCTCTTCCATCGGAGCGACGTGGTCGAGGCGAGTTGGGAGGCGGTGACGCCGGTCTTGGACGTCTGGAAGACGCTCGTGCCACGCAACTTCCCCAACTACCCCGCCGGAAGCTGGGGCCCCAAGGAGGCGGACGACCTGATCCAACGTGACGGCCGGCAGTGGCGCACGCCGCGGCCGCGGCCGAAGAAAGAGAAGGACTGTTGATGGTGCCCGGGCGTTCGATCGAAATCCTGGAGGATAAGGAGTCGCTGACCCGCGCCGCGGCGGCGGCGGTGACCGCGCGCGCGGCGACCGCGGTTGCCGCGCGCGGCGTCTTCACCCTCGTGCTCTCGGGCGGTTCGACGCCGCGCGATCTCTTCGTACTGCTGGCCGATGCGAACGAGCCGTTCCGCGCGCGTCTGCCATGGGAGAAGGTCCATTTCTTCTGGGGCGACGAGCGCCACGTCCCGCCCGATCATGCCGACAGCAACTACCGCATGGCCAAGGAGACGCTGCTCGATCCCCTGTCGGTGCCGGCGGAGAACGTCCATCGCATCCAGGGAGAAAACCCTGATGCCGCGGCTGCCGCCGCCGCGTACGAGAAAGAGCTGCGGGCGTTCTTCCAACTCGAAGCGGGAGGGAGTGGAATACATCCGCGTTTCGATCTCGTGCTCTTGGGTCTCGGCCCCGAAGGGCACACGGCCTCGCTCTTCCCCGGCTCGCCGGCGCTCCACGAGCGCGAGCATCTCGTCGTCGCGCCCTGGGTCGAGAAGTTCCAGACCTTCCGCATTACCCTGACGCCGCCGGTGCTCAATCGCGCCGCCGCGGTGCTTTTCCTCGCCGCCGGCGAGGAGAAGGCCGACGCGCTCCACGCCGTGCTCGAAGAGGTCGGCGAAGCCGATCTCTACCCCGCGCGCATCGTGCATCCCGACGAGGGCGACCTGCTCTGGTTGATCGATCGCGCGGCGGCGAAGAAGCTCTCCGCCAGCGTCTGATTTCGGGACTGGCTTATGGAGCGCGACGAACGCTTCGTCTCGCTCCCTGCGGCTTCGTCTCGGTGACGAACGCTTCGTCTCCGTCTGGACGGCTTCGTTACCGAGACGAACGCTTCGTCTCCATCCCTAAGCCTTCGTCACCGTCAGTAGGGCTTCGTTACCGAGACGAGCGCTTCATCGCCATCGGTACGGCTTCGTTATCGAGACGAGCGCTTCGTCGCCGTCTATTCGGGGATGCGCTGCCGACTTGAAGCCGGCAAGCTCGTTCGATGGGTTGGGGTACTGCGGGGAGTTCTTGTACCGGAGGGCGGACACGAAAGGGACTGTCTTTCGAGCCGCCCTCTCTCGCGAGGGCCGCTTGTTACCGAGCTACTTGGCGGACTTCTTCGCGGCCGTCTTCTTGGCCGCCGCGGGCTTGGCTGCAGTCTTCTTAGCGGCTGCGGGCTTGGCGGCCGCAGTCTTCTTGGCGGCCGCAGGCTTTGCCGCCGCGGTCTTCTTGGCCGCCGCGGGTTTCGCCGCCGCGCTCTTCTTCGCGGCTGCAGGCTTAGCGGAGCTGGTCTTCTTCGCCGCGGCCTTCGGAGCCGCGGTCTTCTTGGCGGGAGCCGCCTTCTTCGCTGCAGCCTTCGGTGCGGCCTTCGGAGCCGCCGCCTTCTTGGCCGCCGGCTTGGCGGCGGTGGACTTCTTGGCGGGGGACTTCGAAGCACTCTTCGTTGCCGTAGCCATTTGCTTCTCTCCTTTCGATTCGTTGCCCGATACATCGGGCGTTTGGTATAGCGTCGAGGTTACGCCACAACATCTAGGGTGTCAAGATTTTCTGCACCCAAGCCTTGGTATGGCGTGATCGGGCCGCAACGTTGGCGGGTACCGCAAGGCCTTGGGCAGGTCGGTCGAAGCGAGTCAGCCATCTTGTGGGCGACCTGCGGCGGGCCACTCAGAGAAGGGGCGGGTGCGAGAAAACCGCGGTGGGATGGGGGGTTTTGGGGCGCCGGAGCAGTTCGGATGAAGAAGCTCGACACGGCCGCTTCTCTGTCAGCGCTCGTAGCGTAGCGCCTCGCCGGGATCCACACGGGTCGCGCGTCGCGCAGGCAGGTAGCAAGCGAAGAAGGTGACAGCGGCGAGCGAGAGCGCGGCCACCGAGAAGGAGAGCGGATCGTTCGGCGACACCCCAACATAGAGGAAGTGTGAGAGGGCTCTGCTGGCTTCGGCCGCGATGGCCACTCCGAGCACGACCCCGATTGAGATCAGGAGGAACCCCTTTCGGAGCACCAGGACTAGGATGACGTGTCTCTCCGCTCCCAGGGCTCTGCGGACGCCGATCGCCCGAGTCTGCCGGCTCACGGAATAAGAGAGGACGCCGTAGACTCCGGCCGCGGCGAGCACCAGGGCCATCCCCGCAAAAGCAGCCAGGAGCAAGGCGTAGAAGCGAGGTTGCGCGACTGAAGCGGCGAGCCGGGAATGCATCGTCTGCACGTCTTCCAGAGCGAGGTTGGGATCGAGCTCCAGCACCAAGGCCCGCAAGGAGGGGAGCACGCCCGACGGGTCTCCGACGGTACGGACTGCCAGCGTCAACCGTTTCGGGCCAGCACCGGATATCCTCCCTGCGTGGTGATAGGAGGCAAAGATCTCCGGTTTCGGTTCCGAGTCGAGGCCGAGGAGGTGCACGTCCTCGACGACACCTACGATCTCAAGGGACGCCGTTCCTACTTTGAGTTGGCGCCCGATCGCTTTCTGGCCCGCCAGATATTGGCGGACGAACGCCTGGTTCACCACTACGACCGGAGCTCTCGCCACGAGATCCTGCCTCGTCAACCACCGGCCCATCGATAGCCGCAGGCCCATGGCCTGCAGGTACCCTGGGCTGGAAAGCTGAGGCACCGCCAGGGTTCGCGCGGAGGGTTGTCCCTGGATCTCCAGGCTCGTGAACGAGAAGGATGGCGTCAGGGGTGGAAAGCTCACGACGCCTACAGCCTGCACCTGTCTGTTCCTTTGGAGGCGCTCCAATAGGTCATCGAACAGAGCTTCGCTCAGCCCCGGTGTGCTGTAACGGGCCCCATCGAGATCGAGAGTCGCGGTCAGCACATGGTCGGGTTCGTAGCCAGGATCGATCCTCACGAGATACAGAAAGTTTCTGAGAAGCAACCCGGCACCAGCGAGGAGGAGGAACGCCAGAGCGACTTGGGCGACGACAAAGAGGCTCTGCATGCGGAGACTCGGCCGGGCTTCCACTGTTCCTCCGTAGAGCGGCTGGATCACGTTTGTCCCAGAGCTCCGCCAGGCTGGCACGAGACCGAACAACAGTCCCGTGACCCCGGAGAGAAGGACTGCAAAGAGGAAGACGCGAACATCGAGATGGACCTCTTCGAGGCGGGGGATGTCGCGTGGGAGAAAGCGTGGAAGGAGGAGATGGATCCAGCCTGCCAGAAGCAGACCGGTCGTCCCTCCCGCGAAGCTCAAGAGGGTGCTCTCGGTCAACACCTGGCGAAGCAGGCGGCCTCGACTCCCGCCCACCGCGCTCCGCAGGGCCATCTCCCTTTGTCTCGCAGACCCTTGCACGAGGAGCAGGTTCGCGAGATTGATGCAGGCCATGAGGAGGACCAGGCTCACGGCCGCGAACATGGCCAGCAGCGCGGGCCGCACTCCGATCACCATCTCGTCACGCAGGGGCACGAGCCGCACCTTTCCCGGTGGCTGGTCGATCGGTGCAGCTCCCCCTTCTCGTTGACCGCGAGCGACCGCCTCGGCTTCGGCCTCGGCCTGCTGGGCGGAGAAACCGGGATTCAGACGAGCTATCACCGGGAGATACTGGACGTTGATAGTGCCGGCTCCTTCGGGAGCCCGCGTGTCGAGAGGCACCCAGAGTTGGATGTCGCCGGTCGGGAAAGAGAAGCTCCGTGGCATGACTCCAACGACGGTATAGGGAAGTCCTTCCAGCGTGATGGTCTTACCCAGGATCGCGGGGTCGCCCTTGAAGCGTTGGCGCCAGAGACGGTCACTCAGGATAACGACCCGGTCCAGACCAGACTGCTCCTCCTCATCGCGAAAGTGTCGGCCCGCCGCGGGAGCTACGCGAAGGAGAGGAAGTAGGGTGGCGGAGGCGCTGACCCCGAGCAACCGTTCCGAGGAGCCGTGGCCGCTCAGAGTGAACAACCCCGTGCGATAGGCGGCCAACTGCTCGACGGTTCTGGCGGTCTTCCGCCAGGCCTGAAAACTCTCGCTGTCTAGGTGGTCCTTACGGCTGGTCCGGCCTTCGCTCGGTGGCCGCAGAATCGCGATGTCCATGATCCGGTCGGGCTCCGGATAAGGCAGCGCTCGCAGAAGGACGCCGTCCATGACGCTGAAGACCGCGGTGTTGGCGCCCAGGGCGATCGCCAGGGTCAGGATAGCAACAGCCGTGAAGCCGGGATTCCTCGCCAGAATCCGGAGGCTGTACCGGAGGTCCTGGAGAAGAATGCTCATCGAGTCAGCTCATTCCGACAGCCGCGGCCCGGACGGCAGTTGAAGGTACAAGCTCCTTGTAGGGCTGCCGTGGCAACTTTTAGGACCGTGGAAAGCTCTTCGCCGTCTTGAAAGCCGAAGCGAGGGAGAGAGCTGCCGAAAAAGGCTGAGACGACGCCGGCCGGCGTTCAGTACGCGTTCAGCCGCATCGCGTGCCGGAACGTCATCCAGAGGATCTTGAAGTCGAGCCCCAGCGACCAGTTCTCGATGTAATACAGGTCGTACTGGATCCGCTTCTTGATCGAGGTGTTGCCGCGCCAGCCGTGCACCTGGGCCCAGCCGGTGATGCCGGCCTTCACGCGGTGGCGGAGCATGTACTGCGGGATCTTGTGCTTGAACTCGCGGACGAAGGTCGGACGCTCGGGGCGCGGGCCGACGATCGACATGTCGCCCACCAGCACGTTCCAGATCTGCGGCAGCTCGTCGAAGCTCCAGCGCCGCAGCAGGCTCCCCACCCGCGTCCGCCGCGGATCGTCCTTGATCGCCCAGACCGGGCCGGAGCTCGCCTCGGCGTCGATCCGCATGGAGCGGAACTTGAGGATCATGAAGCTCTTGCCGTCGAGCCCCATGCGCTCCTGCCGGTAGAAGATCGGCCCGCGGTCCTCGAACCAGATGGCGAAGGCGACCAGGGGGAAGAACGGCAGCAGCACGAGGTGCGCCGCCAAGGCGATGGCAATGTCCATCCCCCGCTTGACCAGGCTGCTCCAGCCCTGGAGGGGGACCTGGGAGAGGTTGATGACCGGCGTGCCGTCGAGGTCCTCGAGCGTGGCCTTCAGGGTTGCGTACTGGAGGATGTCCGGCACCAGCTTGGTCTCGACGCACTCGCGCGCCATCAACTGGAGCATCGAGAGGGTCTTCTTGTGCGCCTCGATGGGGAGAGCCATGTAGACCTGGTCGATGTTCGTCGCCGCCAGGACCTCCTCCGCCTGCTTCAAGGTCCCGAGGACCGGCACCCCGCAGACGAGCGTGCCCGCTTTCCCGAGGTCGTCGTCGAGGAAGCCCACGACGTCGAAGCCCAGCCCGCGGTGGGCGAGGATCTTCTGGGTGATCTCGCGGCCGAGGGTGCCGGCGCCGATCACCAGGATGCGCTGGAGGTTCAAGCCTAGGAGGCGCGAGCGGCGGGCGGCGAAGCGCAGGGTCATGCGGACCGCGGCCACGAGGCCGAAGTCCAGGAGGGCGAAGAAGCCGACGAAGGCGCGGCTGTAGGTGAAGTACTCGGTGCTCCCGGGGTAGACCGGCGGCCGGTACCAGGCGATGACCACCGAGAGGAGGACCGTGGCGAGGAGCACCGCCACGAAGAGAGTGAGGATCTCGTCCACCCGGCTGCGGCCCCGGCGGCTCTGGTAGAGGCCGTGGAAGTAGAAGACGACCGGCCACAGGACGAGGACGAACGGCACCAGTCGTAGGTAGGGGGTGAACTCCGGGACGTTCTTGGTGACCGGGATGATCGCGAGTTCGAAACGCAGCAGCCAGGCGCCAAAAAAGGCGGCGAGCGTTCCCAGGAGATCTCCGGCCATGTAGAGGCCGGCCGTCATGCGATGGCGTTGGCGGATCAAGAGCAGCGCACCCTCAAGAAGATGGACCGCGGGCCAGCAAGGAGCTCAAGCGTTCGGTGAAGCGCTGAGCGGAAAACCGCTCCGCCCGATGGCGTAGATCCGCTAGATTGGATCGAATCTGGCGAGTTTTGTCAATGGCGGCTGTCAGACCTTCCACCCCTTCCTCCTCGGGATAGAGGGCGCCGTGCACACCTTCCTCTACTACGTCGAGCACGCCGCCCCTCGCAACCGCTGCAACCGGCGTGCCGCAGGCCAGGGCCTCGACGCTCGCGATGCCGAAGTCCTCGACCCCCGGCTGCAGGAAGCAGAGGGCGCCGCGGTAGAGGTCGCGCAGGCGTTCCGGCGGCACCCGGCCGAGGAGGCGGGTCTTCGGGCCGGCGAGCCGCTCCAGGCGCTCGCGCTCCGGTCCTTCCCCGACGATATAGAGGGGGAGCCCCAGCCGCTCGCAGGCGGCGATCCCCACCTCCACCCGCTTGTAGGGGGCGAGCGCGGAGACCATGAGGCCGTGGGGAGGGCCGCCGGCGGCGCCCTCCGCCTCCGCGTCCGCCGGAGCGGGGGTGAAGAAGTCCACGTCGACCGGGGGATGTGCCACTTCGGCATGCCGGCCGTAGTAACGGCGGATTCTTTCGGCAACAAAGGAGGAGTTGGCCACGAAGAGGTCTACGCGCGAGGCCGAGGCGGCGTCCCAGGTGCGAAGACGCGAAAGGACGCCGGAGCGCAGATGGGCCGCCAAGCCCCGGCGCTGCGGGAAGTAGGCGTGCTCCTGGTCCCAGGCGTAGCGCATGGGGGTGTGGCAGTAACAGACGTGGAACGCCCCCGGATGCGGGATCACCCCCTTGGCCACGCAGTGCGAGGAGGAGACGACGAGGTCGAAGCCCGAGAGGTCGAACTCCTCAATGGCGGTGGGGAAGAGGGGGAGGTAGCGCCGGTAGTGCCGGCGGATTCCGGGCGCGCGATGGAGGAAGCTCGTGCGGATCGGGTGGCTCTCGATCGCCGGGCTGACGCTGCCGGGGAAGTG
>JAXDLD010000250.1:0-12708 GCA_034666805.1 Acidobacteriota bacterium | reverse complement strand
CGCCGCGCTCGCCGCCCTGGGAACCCCGGCGGCGATCGTCTCCCGGCCGGAGGTCGAGACCGTCTATATCGCTCCCGGGAGCGCCCTCGAGCAGCGCATCGCCGCGGTCTGGCAGCGGGTGCTGGGGATCGACTCCATCGGCATCCACGATAATTTCTTCGAGCTCGGCGGCTCCTCCTTGACCGGCGTGCAGCTGATCGCCGAGCTCAAGAAGGCGCTCGGCGTCGACGTCCCCTCGGTCAGCATCTTCGAGGCCCCCACGGTCGCCGCCCTCGCCCGCCTCCTCGCCCCCAAGGAGGCCGGCCCGGCTTTCGGCCACGCCCAGGAGCGGGCGCGTAAGAAGCAGGAGGTCTTGGAACGCCAGCGCGCGGCGTTGGGAGCCATGGGAGCGATGGGGGCGCGGCGGAGAGCATCCCCATGAGCATCCTCGACCCGACCTCACCTGCCGCCGACTTCGAGGAGGCCCTGGCCGCCGCCGGCCCTCGCGACGTCGCCGTCGTCGGCATGGCCGGGCGTTTCCCCGGGGCGCGCGACCTCGCCCAGTTCTGGCGCAACCTGCGCGATGGGGTCGAGGCGGTGACCTTCCTCTCCGACGAGGAGCTCATGGCCTCCGGCGTCCCGGCCTCTCTTCTCGCCCACCCGAGCTACGTCAAGGCGGCGAGCCTGCTCGACGACGTCTCCGGGTTCGACGCCCCCTTCTTTGGCTACAACGCCCACGACGCCGCCCTCCTGGACCCGCAGCAGCGGCTTTTCCTAGAGCACTGCTGGGCGGCGCTGGAGGACGCCGGCCACGCCCCCGGGAGCTACCCCGGCCTCATCGGCGTCTACGCCGGGGTGGCCTGGAACACCTACCTCCTGACCCAGCTCGCCAGCCGCCCCGAGCTCTTCACCCGCGGCGGCGGCTTCCAGGTGTTCATCTCGAACGACAAGGACTTCATGTCCACCCGGGTGTCCTACAAGCTGAACCTGAAAGGCCCGAGCCTCATCGTGCAGACCAGCTGCTCGACCTCGCTCGTCGCCATCCACCTGGCCTGCCTGTCGCTCTTGAACTACGAGTGCGACCTGGCGCTCGCCGGCGGGGTGACCGTCAAGGTGCCGCAGAAGGAGGGCTACTTCTACGAGGACGGCGGGCTCGCCTCGCCGGACGGCCACTGCCGGGCCTTCGACGCGGGCGCCGCGGGGACGATCTTCGGCAGCGGCGTGGGCGTCGTGGCGCTCAAGCGCCTCGCCGACGCCCTGGCCGACGGCGACCGCATCCGCGCCGTGGTCAAGGGGTCGGCGATCAACAACGACGGCTCGGTCAAGGTGAGCTACACCGCCCCGAGCGTCGAGGGGCAGGCGGAGGTGATCGCCGCCGCCCAGGCGGTCGCCGGGATCGACCCCGAGACCCTGGGCTATGTCGAGGCCCACGGCACCGGCACGGCGCTGGGCGATCCGATCGAGGTGGCGGCCCTCTCCAAGGTGTTCGGCGCCGCGACCGAGAAGCGCGGCTTCTGCGCTCTGGGGTCGGTCAAGACCAACATCGGGCACCTGGACGCCGCCGCCGGGGTCGCCGGGTTCCTCAAAACCGTGCTTGCGCTCGGCGCCCGCCAGATCCCGCCCAGCCTGCACTACGAGCGCCCCAACCCGGCGATCGACTTCGCGGCCACCCCCTTCCATGTCGCCGCCCGCCTCGCCGACTGGCCCGCCCCGGCCGCCGGCGTCCCCCGGCGGGCCGGCGTCAGCTCCTTCGGGGTCGGCGGCACCAACGCCCACGTGATCCTCGAAGAGGCCCCGCCGCTCCCCGCCCCGGCCCCCTCCCGGCCCTGGCAGCTGCTGCTGCTCTCGGCCCGCACGGAGACGGCGCTCGCCGCGGCCACGGCGCGCCTCGCCGACCACCTGGCGGCCCATCCCGACCTCCCCCTGGCCGACGTGGCCTTCACCCTGGCCGCCGGGCGGACCGTCTTCCGGCACCGGCGGATGCTGGTCACCCAGGGGGATACCGCGAGCGCCGCCAATATCGCCAATAGCGACAATATCGCCGCCGTCCTCGCCTCGGGCCAGGGGCTCGCGACCGCGGTCGACACCCAGGATCCGCGGGAGCGGCCGGTCGTCTTCCTCTTCCCCGGCCAGGGCGCCCAGTACCCCGGAATGGGCTGGGACCTCTATCAGGGCGAGGCCGTCTTCCGGACCGAGGTCGACCGCTGCGCCGAGATCCTCGCGCCCCATCTGGGGCTCGACCTTCGGGCGGTGCTCTACCCGCCGGAGCAGGCGACCGCGGAGGCAGCGGCGCGGCTCGCGCGGACCGCCCTGGCCCAGCCGGCTCTCTTCACCGTCGAGTACGCCCTGGCGCGCCTCTGGATGTCCTGGGGGGTGGCGCCGCAGGCGATGCTCGGGCACAGCGTCGGCGAGTGGGTGGCCGCCTGCCTGGCCGGGGTCTTCTCCCTCGAAGACGCCCTCGCCTTGGTGGCGGAGCGCGGACGGCTGATGGATAGCCTGCCGGCAGGGGCGATGACCGCCGTGCCGCTCTCCGAGGCCGACCTCGTCCCTCTCCTGGGCGACCGGCTGGCGCTCGCCGCGGTCAACGAGCCGGAGCGCACGGTCGCCTCCGGTCCGGAGGACGCCGTCCTCGCCCTGGAGCAGACCCTGGCTGCGCGCGGGATTGAGTGCCGGCGCCTGCACACCTCGCACGCCTTCCACTCGGCGGCCATGGACCCGGCGCTCGCCCCCTTCGCGGCGCGGGTGCGGGAGCGGCCGCGCCAGAGGCCTAACCTTCCTTACCTTTCGAACGTCAGCGGCACCTGGATCACCGCCGGGGAGGCGGAGGATCCCGAGTACTGGGCTCGCCAGCTGCGCTCGACCGTGCGTTTCGCCGACGCCGTGACCGAGGTGCTCGCCGATCCCGAGCGCATCCTGCTGGAGGTCGGCCCCGGGCAGGCGCTCGCCACCCTGGCGCGCCGGCGGGCCGAGGGACGGGTCGTTCTCTCCTCCCTGCGCCGCCCGGACGAGCCCGGGGAGGATCTGCCCCAGCTCTTGACCGCCCTCGGCCGGCTCGCCCTGGCCGGGGTCCGGATCGACTGGAACGGCTTCTTCGCCGGCGAGCGCCGCCGGCGGGTCCCCCTGCCCACCTATCCGTTCGAGCACCAGCAGTACTGGATCGAGGGGCGGCGGCACGGCGTGGAAAGCGCGGAGGGTACGGAGCCGGCGGCGGCGACTCCCGGCAAGCGGACCGACCTCGCGGACTGGTTCTACGTCCCCTCCTGGCGCAGCACGGCGCCGCCACGGCCGGCGACCCTGGAAGACCTGGCGGAGGACCGCCGGCAGCGCTGGCTGGTGCTCGCGGACGACCGCGGGCTGGGAGAGGGGCTCGCCGCCCGGCTCGCCGCCGCGGGCAAGACGGTGACCACGGTCGTGCCCGGAGCCGGCTTCGCCCGCCTGGGGGAGGGGGCCTACGCCCTCGATCCCACGGCGGAGGAGGGCTACGGCGAGCTGCTCAGGGAGATGACGGAGGCCGGTGGCCCGCCGGACGCGGTGATTCACGCCTGGAGCGTCGCCGAGCTCCCGGCGGGCGGGGCTCGCGAGGGTGTGGCGGCCTTTGAGGCGGCCCAGGCGCAGGGCTTCGGAAGCCTGGTCGCCCTGGCGCGGGTACTCGCCGGGGCGCCTACGGAGCTCTGGGTCCTCACGAGCGGGGTCCACGGTGTGACTGGCGCCAGTGGCTCCGAGCCGCTGGCACCGGAGCGGGCGACGATCCTCGGCCCCTGCCGGGTGATCCCCCAGGAGCTGCCGGAGATCGCCCTGACGGCGATCGACGTCGCCCTGCTGCCGGGCGGGCGGGTGGACGCGGCGCTCGTCGAGCGGGTGCTGGGGGAGCTCGCCGCCGGCCCCAGCCCGCGCCTTCTCGCCTATCGCGACGGCCGGCGCTGGGAGCAGGCGTTCGACCCGCTCCCCCTCCCCGCCCCGGCCCGTCCCCTGCGTCCTCTGCGGGAGGGCGGCGTCTACCTGATCACCGGCGGCCTCGCGGGCGTGGGGTTCGGCCTGGCGAGCGAGCTCGCCCGCACGGCAAGGGCGAGGCTGATCCTCCTCGAGCCCACGGACGACGGGATCCCGGAGATCGCCGAGACCGCGGAGCGCCGCCGCCGCGAGCTCGAAGCCGCCGGGGCCGAGGTGGCCCTCATGACCGTCGACTGGAGCGATCCCGCGGCGATTGCGCACGCCGTTGCCGAAGGAATCGAGCGCTTCGGCGCCCTCCACGGCGCGATCCATGCCGCCGGGATCGTGGGGGAGCGCACCTTCCTGCCGCTCTCCGAGACCGGGCCGGCCGAGCGCGCCTGGCACTTCGCGCCCAAGGCGCACGCCCTCTACGCCCTGGACGAGGCCCTGGCCGGCCGCGCGCTCGACTTCCGGATCGCCGCCTCCTCCCTCGCCGCCGTGCTGGGCGGCCTGGGCTATGCTGCCTATGCCGGCGCCAACCTCTTCCTCGATGCCTTCGTCCAGGAACGCGCCCGCGGCGCCACCCCCTGGATCGGCATCTCCTGGGACGCCTGGCAGTTGGGCGATGCTCCCCTGGGCGAGGTCGAGGTGACGGCGATGAGCGCCGGCCTGGCCGAGCTCGCCCTGGCGCCGGCCGAGGGCGGGGAGGCCTTCCGGCGCATCCTCGCCGCGGCCACCGCGGAGCAGGTGGTGATCTCGACCGGCGACCTCCCGGCGCGGATCGCGGCCGCCGGTCGCCGGGCCGCCGCCCGCCGCGGCCAGGAGATCGCGACCGCCGATGCCGCCAATACCGCCAATACCGCCGATACCGCCGCGGCCCAGCACTCCCGCCCGCCCTTGGCCGTCCCGTACGCGGGCCCGGAGACCGAGCTCGAGCGCGCGATCGCCGCCGTCTGGCAGCGGACGCTGGGGTTCGACCGGGTGGGGGTGGACGACAACTTCTTCGAGCTCGGCGGCGACTCCTTCATCGCCGTGCGCATGGCCTCCGAGCTTAAGGCAGCCCTGGCCATGGACATCCCGGTGGCCAAGCTCTACCAGGGTCTGACCGTCCGCGCCTTAGCCGCCCTTCTAGCCTCCGGCGAGAGCGCGGAAGAGCGGCTGGCCGCCCAGCTCGCCCTGCGCAAGGAATCGATGGACCGCCGCAAGGAGTTCCAGGAGAGGCGGCGGTCCGCCAAGAGGGAGCGTAGGTAAATCATGTCTCAATCCAACCGTCCCGACCTGACCGGCTCCGAGATCGCGATCGTCGGCATGGCCTGCCGCTTCCCCGGCGCCCCTTCGGTGCGCCAGTTCTGGCAGAACCTGTGCGAGGGGATCGAGTCGCTCTCCATCCTCTCGGACGACGACCTGCGCCGCGCCGGGGTCGACCCGGCGGTCTTCAGCCGCCCCGACTACGTGCGGGCCGCCTCGGTGATCGACGGAGTCGAGCTCTTCGACGCCTCTTTCTTCGGCTACACCCGGCTCGAAGCGGAGCTCATGGACCCTCAGCACCGGCTCTTCCTCGAATGCGCCTGGCAGTGCTTGGAGGACGCGGGCTACGATTCGGCGACCTACCCCGGGTCGATCGGCGTCTTCACCGGCGCCAAGACCAACACCTACCTCTTCAACCTGTTCGCCAACCGCGAACGCTTCCGCACCCTGGACACCCTGCAGATCGCCCTGGGCGGCGACCTCGCCTGCATGGCGACCCGGGTCTCCTACAAGCTCAACTTGAGGGGCCCGAGCTACGCCCTCCACACCGCCTGCTCGACCTCGCTCGTCGCCGTCCACCTGGCCTGCCAGAGCCTGCTCATCGACGAGTGCCGGATGGCGATCGCCGGCGGCGCCGCGATCAACGTGCCGCATAGGAAGGGCTACGCCTACCAACCGGGCGGCATCCTCTCGCCCGACGGCAGCTGCCGCACCTTTGATGCCAGGGCGGCGGGGAGCAACTTCGGCAACGGCGTCGGCGCCGTCGTCCTGAAGCGGCTGGAGGACGCTCTCGCCGACGGCGACCACGTCTACGCCGTCATCAAGGGGTCGGCGGCCAACAACGACGGGGCCGAGAAGGCGAGCTACACGGCACCCGGGGTGGCCGGGCAGACCGCGGTCATCCTGGAGGCCCTGGCAGTCTCGGGGGTGGAGGCGGAGTCGATCTCCTATATCGAGGCGCACGGGACGGCGACCGCGCTCGGCGACTCGATCGAGATGCTCGCCCTGACCGAAGCCTTCCGCGCCTCGACCCCGAAGACAGGCTTCTGCGCCATCGGCTCGGTCAAGACCAACATCGGCCACCTGGAGACCGCGGCCGGGGTGGCCGGGCTGATCAAGACCGCCCTCGCCCTGGAGCGCCGGCTCCTGCCGCCGAGCCTCCACTTCGAAGAGCCCAATCCCAAGATCGACTTCGCGGGGAGCCCCTTCCGCGTCGTCGACCGGCTGACCGAGTGGCCCGGCGAGGAGGGGGAGTCGCGGCGCGCCGGCCTCTCCTCGTTCGGCATCGGCAGCACCAACATCCACATGATCCTCGAGGAGGCGCCGCCGCCCGCGCCCTCCTCACCCCCGGCGGAATCCCGCCCCTGGCAGCTCCTCCTCCTCTCGGCGAGGAGCGAGACGGCGCTCGCCGCGGCGACGGCGAACCTCGTGGACCACCTGCGCGACGACCCCGCCCGCGCCCTGCCCGGAGCGTTCGCCGACATCGCCTATACCTTGAAGGTCGGCCGCCACCCCTTCGCCCACCGCCGGGCGCTCGTCTGCCGCGATGCGGAGGAGGCCGCGGCGGCTCTCGCCGCGAACGACCCCGAGCGGGTCTTCACCCACCAGGAGGAGGCCGCCGGCCGCGGCGTCGTCTTCCTCTTCTCCGGCCTGGGCGACCACCACGTGAACATGGGGCTGGGGCTCTATCGCTCCGAGCCCACCTTCCGCACCGAGATCGACCGCTGCGCGGAGATCCTCCGGCCGCACCTGGGGCTCGACCTGCGCGACGTGCTCTACCCCGACCGCGATCACCCGGAGGGACCGGAGGGAGAGGCGCGGGGGGGCCAGGGGGTCGACCTGCGCCGGATGTTGGGCCGCGCTATTGCAAGCCCGGAGAGCGCGGCGGCGGCGGAACGCCTGAACCAGACCGCCATCGCCCAACCTGCGCTCTTCGTCTTCGAGTACGCCCTGGCCCGGCTGTGGATGGAGTGGGGGATCGAGCCCCGCGCCTGCCTGGGCTACAGCCTGGGCGAGTACGTGGCCGCCTGCCTGGCCGGCGTCTTCTCCCTGGAGGACGCCCTGGCGCTCGTCGCGCGGCGCGCCCGCTTGATCCAGGGGCTGCCGGCGGGCGCCATGCTGGCGGTCCCCCTTTCCGAGGCGGAGGCTCGGCCCTTCCTCGAAGAGGGGCTCTCGCTCGCGGCGATCAACGGCCCCCAGCAGTGCGTGCTCGCCGGCCCGGTCGCGGCGGTCGAGGCGGCCGAGCGGCGGCTCGCCCTACGCCAGGTGGCCTGCCGCCGGCTGCCGACCACCCACGCTTTCCACTCGGCCATGATGGACCCCATCCTCGGGGAGTACGAGGCGATCGTGCGGACGGTCGCCCTCCGTCCGCCGACCCTCCCCTACGTCTCGAACCGGACCGGCACCTGGGCTCGCCCCGAGGAGGTGACCGACCCGGCCTCCTGGGCCCGCCACATGCGCGAGCCGGTGCGCTTCGCCGATGCCGTGCGCGAGCTCTGGCGGGAGCCCGGCCGGGTGCTCATGGAGGTGGGGCCCGGCCTCTCGTTGAGCTCGCTCGCCAAGCTCCACCCGGCCTGCGACGCCGAAGCCGGACGGCGGGTGCTGGCCTCGCTTCCCCCCTCCTACGTCCGCCAGCCCGACACCTCTTTCCTGCTCGGCACCCTGGGCCGGCTGTGGCTTAACGGGGTGGCGATCGACTGGCGCGGCTTTTACGCCCACGAGCGCCGGCTCCGGGTGCCGCTCCCCACCTACCCCTTCGAGCGCCAGCGCTACTGGATCGACGGCGGGGAGACGGACGCTGGAGCCGAGACGGCCGAGATCCCGGGGCTCGAAAAGAAGGCCGACCTCGGCGACTGGTTCTACCGCCCGGTCTGGGAGCGCGCGCCGGCCCCCGACCCCGGCGAGCTCCCCGCCGGCGCCTGGCTCGTGCTCTGCGACTCTTGCGGGGTGGGAGAGCGCCTGGCCGAACGGCTCGCCACCGCGGGGAAGGAGGGGAGGGAGGCCGTGCGGGTGCGGCCCGGTTCCGGCTGGGGGCGCCTCGCGGACGGTGCTTACAGCGTCCGCCCGGGCGAGCGCGAGGACTGGGACGCCCTCCTGGCCGAGCTGCGCGGCCAGGGGCGGCGGCTTGCCGGCGTCGTCCACCTCTGGGGCATGACGGGAGACGGGGAGCCCGAGGTCGATCTGGCGCTCGAGCTCTGCTTCTACAGCCTCCTCACCCTCGCCCAGGCGCTCGGCCGGCTGGGCTCGACCGACCCCCTGCGGCTGGTGATCGCGACCGACCGGCTGCAGCAGGTGCGCCCCGGCGAGGCCCCCTGCCCGGAGAAGGCGACGAGCCTCGGGCCGGCGCGGGTGATCCCCCAGGAGTACCCGCACATCGCCTGCCGCGTCGTCGACATGGAGCCCGCGACCGCCGCGACCGCCGCGGCGCTCGCCGACCTCCTCTGGCCCGAGCTGTCGGCGGCGGGCTCGGGGGAGGCCGTGGCTCTCTTCGCCTACCGCGGTGGAGAGAACGGTGAGGAACGCTGGGTGCAGGGCTACGAGCCGGTCAAGCTCGACGCCCCGGTCGAGGGCGTGCCGCGCCTCCGCCAAGGGGGCGTCTACCTCATCACCGGCGGCTTAGGCGGGGTGGGGCTGACGATCGCCGAGCACCTCGCCCGGACGGCAAGGGCGAAGCTCGTCCTCACCCGCCGCTCGCCGCTCCCCGATCGCGCCCTCTGGCAGGAGTGGCTCGCCGAGCACGGCGAGGACGACCCGGCGAGCGGCGTCATCCGCAAGGTGTGGCGTTTGGAGGAGCTGGGGGCCGAGGTGCTGGTCGCCGCCGCCGACTCGACCGACAGGGAGCGGATGGCCGCCGTCGTCCGCGCGGCCGAGGCCCGCTTCGGGGCTATCCATGGGGTCCTCCACGCCGCGGGTATCGGCGGCGGCGGGCTGATCCAGCTCAAAACCCGGCGCGCCGCGGCGGAGGTACTGGCCCCCAAGGTGCTGGGCGGCCGGGTGCTCGACGCGATCTTCCGCGAGGAGGGGCGCCCCGGGCTCGACTTCCTCCTCCTCTTCTCCTCCCTGCAGACCGCCCTGGGCGACTTCGGCCAGGTCGACTACTGCGCCGCCAACGCCTACCTGGACGCCTTGGCCCTCCGGAACGCCGCCCTGGGTGGGCCGTTCACCCTGGCGCTCGGCTGGGACAACTGGCAGGAGGTGGGGATCGCGGTCAACGCCGAGGTGCCCGAGCACCTCCGGCAGTGGCGGGCCGAGATCCTCGCCAAGGGTATCCTGCCGGCCGAGGGGGCGGAGGTCTTCGACCGCGCCCTCGCGGCCGACCTGCCGCAACTCGTGGTCACCACCCAGGACCTGGCGGCCCGCATCGCCCAGAGCCACTCCTACTCCGGCGACCGGGTGATGCAGCAGCTCGGCGGGCCGGCGGCTGGAGCCGCTGGGATCGCCGGAGTCGCCGGCCGGGGTCCCGTCCCCGCGGGGGCGGGGAGGCCGGCGAGAGGCGAGCTCGAACGGCGGGTCACCGCGGTCTGGCGGAAGATGCTCGGCCGCGACCAGGTGGGGGCGCACGACAACTTCTTCGACCTGGGCGGCAACTCGCTCCTCGGCATGCAGCTCATCACCGAGCTCAACCGCGAGCTCGATGTCCAGATCGCGCCGGTCGCCCTCTTCGAGGCGCCGACGATCGCCGCCCTGGTCAAGTATCTGGCGCCCGCGGAGGAACCGGCCTCGACGGCCCGCGCGGCGGAGCGCGAGGAGCGGCAGCGCCGGCGCGAGGAACGGCGGCGGCAGGGCGGCCGGGAGGACATCGCCATCATCGCCATGACCGGCCGCTTCCCCGGGGCGGACGGCGTGGACGAGCTCTGGGCCAACCTCTGCGCCGGGGTCGACGCGGCCACCCGCTGGAGCGACGCGGAGCTCCTCGCCGCGGGGGTCGACCCGGCCGAGCTCGCCGACCCCACCTACGTGCGCGTGCGGCCGATCCTCCGGGACATCGCGTCATTCGACGCCACCCTCTTCGGCTACTCGCCGCGCGAGGCCGAGGTGATCGACCCCCAGCACCGGGTCTTCCTCCAGTGCGCCTGGGAGGTTCTCGAGCAGGCGGGCTACGATCCCGTGCGCTATGACGGGCGGATCGGGGTCTACGCCGGGGCGGCGATCAGCACCTACCTGCTCAACCTCTACTCCAACCCGGAGCTCATGGAGGTGGTGGGCAACTTCCAGGCGATGATCGGCAATGAGAAGGACTCGCTCGCCACCCGGGTCTCCTACAAGCTCGACCTGAAGGGGCCCAGCCTCTCGGTCCAGACCTTCTGCTCGACCTCGCTCGTCGCCGTCCACCTCGCCTGCCAGAGCCTCTCGGCCGGCGAATGCGACATGGCCCTCGCCGGCGGGGTCTCGATCCACGTGCCGCAGGAGAGCGGCTACCGCTACCAGGAGGGGGGCTTCGTTTCCAAGGACGGCCGGGTCAAGGCTTTCGACGCCAAAGCCGACGGCTTCATCTTCGGCAACGGCGCCGGGGTGGTGGTATTGAAGCGGCTCGACGAGGCGCTCGCTGACGGCGACCGCATCTTGGCCGTCGTCAAGGGCTCTGCGATCAACAACGACGGCTCGCTCAAGGTGGGCTACACGGCGACCAGCGTCGAGGGCCAGGCGGAGGTGATCGCGCGGGCGCTCGACGTCGCCGGCGTCGCCCCGGAGAGCGTCGGCTATGTCGAGACCCACGGCACCGGCACGGCGTTGGGCGACCCGGTCGAGATCGCGGCCATGACCAAGGCCTTCGCCGGCACCCCCCAGGGGAGCTGCCCGGTCGGCTCGATCAAGCCGAACCTCGGTCACCTCGATCGCGCGTCGGGGGTGAGCGGCCTCATCAAGGCGGTGCTCGTCTTGGACCGCGGCCAGATCCCGCCCAGCCTGCACTGCACGGAGCCCAACCCCAAGATCGACTTCGCGGCGAGCCCCTTCTACGTCAACACCGAGCTCCGCCCCTTCGCGGGCAATGACTCCAAGCCGCGCCGGGTAGGGGTCAACTCGCTGGGCCTGGGCGGCACCAACGCCCACGTGGTGCTCGAAGAGCCCCCTGCCGTGGCCCCCTCCGGCCCCTCCCGGCCCTGGCAGCTCCTCCTTCTCTCCGCCCAGTCACGCCCGGCGCTCGAGACCCTGACGGCCAACCTCGCCGCGCACCTCGCGGGGAACCCCGAGCTGCCGCTCGCCGATGCCGCTTACACTCTGGCCGTCGGCCGGCGCCCCCTCGATCACCGCCGGATCCTGGTCGCCTCCAGTCCTGCCGGAGTGGCGGACGCCGCCGAGGCGCTCGCCGGCCTCGATCCCCGGCGCGTCCTGACCGCCCGCCAGGAAGAGGAGTCGCCGGTCGCCTTCCTGTTCTCCGGCCTGGGCGGGCAGTACGTCGGCATGGGGAGCGGCCTTTACGAGGCGGAGCCGCTCTTCCGCGCCGAGGTCGACCGCTGCGCCGGCCTGCTCGAGCCGCTCCTCGGGCTCGACCTGCGCCGGGTCCTCTACCCGCCGGAGCGCGCGAAGGAGGACGGTGGAGCCGGCGTCGACCTGCGACGCATGCTCGCCCGTTCCGCGGAGCCGGAGGACGAGGCCACTCGGCTGCTCAACCAGACCCGGATCGCCCAGCCGGCCCTCTTCGTCGTCGAGTATGCCCTGGCGCGACTCTGGCTCTCCTGGGGAGTGCGGCCGGAGATCCTCCTCGGCTACAGCCTGGGCGAGTACGTGGCGGCCTGCCTGGCCGGTGTGTTGTCGCTCGAGGACGCCCTGACCCTGGTCGCCCGCCGCGCCCAGATGATCGAGGAGCTCCCGGCCGGTGCCATGCTCGCCGTATCGCTCCCCGAAGAGGAGGTCCGTGCCTGGCTCGGCCCCGGGCTCTCGCTCGCCGCCGTCAACGCCCCCGAGCAGTCGGTCGTCGCCGGGCCGCCGGAGGTAGTGGCCGCCCTCGCCGAGCGCCTCACGGCGGCCGGGGTGGCCCAGCGGCGGCTCCAGACCTCGCACGCCTTCCACTCGGCCGTGATGGAGCCGCTCTTCGATCGCCTCGTGGCCCTGGTCGAGAAGGTCGCCCTCCATCCGCCGCGGACCCCGCTCCTGTCGAACGTCACCGGCACCTTCCTCACCCCGGAGGAGGCGACCGATCCGACCTACTGGGCGCGCCACATGTGCCAGCCGGTGCGCTTCACGGACGGCGTGCGCGAGCTCTCCCGCCGCCCCGGGCGGGCGCTCCTCGAGATCGGGCCGGGGCAGACCCTCTGCAGCCTCGTCCTCCAGTACCCGGCGGAAGAAGGCAGCGGCACGCCGGTCACCATCGCCTCCCTGCGCCACTCCTACGAGCGCGAGCCGGACCAGGCCTACCTGCTCACCGCCCTGGGCAAGCTCTGGCTCGCCCGGGTGGAGGTCGACTGGGAGGCGTTCTACGGCGGCGAGCGGCGCCTGCGCCTGCCGCTCCCGACCTACCCCTTCGAGCGCCAGCGCTACTGGGTCGAGGCCCGGGGGTCATCGCCCGCGGTGCTCTCCCGGCGGACGGTGTCCAGAGGGGAGGCGCGGCCG